>PTKB01000001.1 GCA_002937555.1 Alphaproteobacteria bacterium MarineAlpha10_Bin2
CCACACACTGCGCGCCACCGGTTCGGTCATCGCCTTTGATGGTTTTCTCCGCCTCTATCAGGAGGGCCGGGACGATCCAAGCGGCGAGGATGGCGAGCGCCGGCTGCCACAGGTACGTAAAGGCGAGGCGCTTGCCCTCGCCGCCGTCGTCCCGGAGCAGCACTTCACCGAGCCGCCGCCGCGCTTTTCGGAAGCGAGTCTGGTCAAGGAGCTGGAGCGCCTCGGCATCGGCCGGCCATCGACTTATGCCTCGATCATCTCCGTGCTTCAGGACCGCAATTATGTGCGCCTCGTGCGGCGCCGCTTCATCCCCGAGGATCGCGGCCGCATCGTCACCGTGTTTTTGGAAAATTTTTTCCGCCGCTATGTGGAATACGACTTCACCGCCGCGCTGGAAAGCGAGCTCGACAACATTTCCAACGGCCAGATTGAATGGCACAAGGTGCTCGGCGATTTCTGGACCGATTTCAAGAGCGCCATCGACGAAACGGCGGAACTGCGCATCAAACAGGTCATCGAAGTGCTCGATGAGGCATTGGCGCCGCATCTGTTTCCGGATTCCGAGGACGGGACGGACCCGCGCGTCTGTCCGTCCTGCGATGACGGGCGGCTCAATCTGAAGCTCGGCAAGCATGGCCCGTTCATCGGCTGCTCGAACTATCCGGAGTGCCGCCATACCCGCCCGCTTAACGGCGACGGCGATGCGGATGCAGGGCCGCGAGAAATCGGCACACAACCGGAATCGGGACTGGCGATTACGCTGCGCAAGGGCCCGTTCGGCCATTACCTCCAATTGGGTGAAACCGGAGAAGATGGCAAGAGCAAACCACGGCGCGTTTCGCTGCCGCGCGACGTGGTCCCGGACACCGTCGATTTGGAGACGGCCCTTGGCTTGCTGGCGCTGCCACGCGATATCGGCCCTCATCCCGAAGGCGGCAAAATGATCACCGCCGGGATCGGGCGATTCGGCCCCTATGTCAAACATGACGGCAAGTTCAAATCGCTCAAGAAAGACGATGATGTGCTCAGCATCGGCCTCAACCGGGCCATCAGTCTGCTGGCCGAAGTCAGCCAACGCGGCGCGTCGGTGCTGCGCGAGCTCGGCAATCACCCCGACGACGGCGCGCCGGTAACCGTGAAAGAAGGCCGCTACGGACCCTATGTCCAGCACAAGCGCACCAACGCCACGTTGCCCAAGGGCGTGGATCAAAACGCGATCAGCCTCGATGAGGCCTTGGTGCTGCTGGCGGCCAAGGCGGCGAAGAAGAAAGGCGGCGCAAAGAAGAAGAGCGCGGCAAAGTCCGGCGCCAAGAAGAAGACCGCCGCAAAGAAGAGAAAGAGTCCGGCCAAAATCGCCGTCGACGCCAACCACGACAGCACCGGGAATAGCTAGGCCCGTGCCCACCGGGCGCAGTGGACCCGCGCCTTTTCCCGACAAGGAACAAATCCGCCGTTTCATCGGCGAGAGTCATGGGCGGGTCGGCAAGCGCGAAATCGCTCGCGCATTCTCCATCTCCGGCGACCAGCGTGCTCGCCTGCGGGAGATGCTACGCGAACTTCGCGAAGAGGGCGTGTTCGACCGCCACGGAAGCGGCGCGGCCGGAAACGTAAGCCGGTTGCCCAACGTCTGTGTGCTAGAGGTCGAACGCATTGATGCCGACGGAGAACTGCTTGCCCGACCGGTTGGTGATTCCGAAGCAGCAGAATTTCCAATTATCTACATGTCGCCGCAAACACGCGGCCAGGGCGCGCTTGGCGTCGGCGACCGAGTGCTGGCGCGCTTGGAGCGGCGCGATGGCGGCAGCTATCAGGCATCGGCCATTCGGGTGCTCGATGGCGGCGGCAAGCGTGTCATCGGGCTCTTTATTGCCGGCGGCGACGGCGGGCGCATCCAACCGGCGGACAGGCGTGCGCGAAGCGATTATCTGGTAGCCGGCGAACATTGCGCGGGCGCCACATCTGGTGAACTCGTGCTGGCGGAATTGCTGCCGGGGCGCCATCTCGGTCTGCCGCGGGCACGTGTGACCGAGCGTCTCGGCGATGGCGATGCGCCGCAAAGCATCAGCCTCTTGGCCATTCACGCCAATTTTATCCCCACCCTGTTTTCCGATGCCGCTTTGGCGCAAGCCGACAGCGCCCGGCCGGCGGTGCTCAATGGCCGCGCCGATTTTCGCACCATCCCCCTAGTCACAATCGACGGCATCGATGCGCGCGATTTCGACGATGCCGTCTGGGCCGAGGCCGACCCTGACCCGGCCAACCCGGGCGGCTGGCATATTCTCGTCGCCATCGCCGACGTCGCCCATTATGTCCGCCAAGGTGACGCGCTCGACACGGATGCGCGCGAGCGCGGCAATTCGGTCTATCTCCCCGACCGCGTCGTGCCGATGCTGCCGGAAGCGCTGTCCAACGGCCTCTGTTCCCTCAAACCTGATGAAGACCGCGCCTGCCTCGCCGTCCATATTTATCTGTCATCGGAAGGCGAGATAAGGCGCCATGAATTCGTCCGCGGCCTGATGCGCTCCGCCGCCCGTCTAGATTATGCACAACTGCAAAAGGCGCTGGACGGTCACCCGGACGCCACGCTTGAGCGGCTGATGGCGGACGTCGTCGCGCCCCTGCACGGCGCCTATTTGGCGCTCGATGCAGCGCGGCACAAACGCGGCTCGCTCGAACTTGATCTTCCCGAGAGAGAAGTAAAGTTCGCGCCAGACGGCAGCGTCGCGCGCATCTCCGAAGCGCCGCGCTATGACAGCCACAAGCTGATCGAAGAGTTCATGATCGCAGCAAACGTCGCCGCGGCGGAAACCCTGGAGGCGCGGCGCGCGCCTTGCGTCTACCGGGTGCACGACCAGCCCGACGCCGCCAAGCTGGAGGGTCTGCGCGAGGAACTGGCCGAACTCGGCCTCAAACTGTCGAAGAGCCGCCACATCAGCCCCCTCAACATCAATCAAATTCTCGCCAAGGCGGCGGACAGCCCCAACCGGCATCTCGTCAACACCCTGGTGCTGCGCGCCCAGGCGCGGGCCGAATATTCGCCCGGCAATTTCGGCCATTTCGGCCTCGGCCTCAAACGCTACGCCCATTTCACCTCTCCCATCCGGCGCTATGCTGATTTGCTCGTCCACCGCGCCCTGATCGCAGCGCTGGGTATTGGCGAAGACGGACTGCCGGGCGGCACCGAGGCGGAATTCGGCGAAATATGTGCGCATATTTCAGGCACCGAGCGGCGCGCCGTCGCCGCCGAGCGCGACGCTATGGACCGCTACACCGCCGCCTATTTGGCGACCCGCGTCGGCGCTGATTTTCCCGGCCGCGTTTCGGGTGTGGCGCGCTTTGGGCTGTTTATTGAGCTCGACGAAACTGGTGCGGACGGTCTCGTTCCGGCGCGTTCTCTCGGCGCGTCGCGCCCGCGCCATGATCCGGTACGCCATTCGCTCACCTTCGGCAAAACGCATGTAACCATCGGCGACCGGGTCGTGGTGCGCCTCGAAGAAGCGGACGCGCTGACCGGCGGCATGATCTTCGAGCTTCTCGAAGTCAACGGAAAGCCATGGAAACAGCGCGCCGCATCGAATTCTTCGAAGCCTCGCGGCCGATCCGCTAAGGCCGGCAAACGCGGCAAGCGGCGCAAGGGAAAATAGCCGCCTCCGCCCGCTCTGGCGCCAACGACATTCCTGCGCTACGCTTGGCGCGTTCGGGAGACAAGGGAGACAGGCGTGGCCAAACCATCGCCGTCGCAACGCCGCTGGCTGGAACGCGGAATCTCGCAGCCGGGTGGAAAATTACCGCTGTTCGACGGTGACGGACAGCAAATCTCAAGGCGCACCGTACGCGCCTGTCTCGACGTCGGCTGGGCTGAGCCATGGCGTCACAACCCGATCAAGCCGGATTGGCTGATTTGCCGCATCACGCCCGAGGGGCGCGCGGCAATCGGCAGCGCCCAAGAATAGAAGCGCCACTCCGCCGTGACACAAGACAAAGCGGCGACGCCCGAGGCGTCGGATCGCGAAACGCGTCATACGACGCCGCGCGCCATGATCGCCGTCATCGCCTGCGCCGGGCTGGTCGGTCTCGCCTTTGGCTATTCCCTGCCGCTGCTCTCCGTCGTCATGGAGAACGCAGGCATCAGTTCCATCTTGATCGGCCTCAGCGCCGCCAGCGAATCAGCCGCCATTCTTTTGTTCGGTCCGTTAGTGCCGCGCATGATCGGTGCTCTCGGCCTCAGGAACGCGATGTTTGCGGCCACATTGGTCGGCGTCGTCGCGCTCGGCGCGTTGGCATTTTTCGATCCGCTTTACGCGTGGTTTCCACTCCGATTTGTGCTCGGCGGCGCCATCTTCCTGGTCCTCATCGCTAGCGATATTTGGATTACCCAAGGCGCCAGCGCCAAGCGGCGCGGGCGAATGATTGCCATCTACGGCACCGCCATCACCGGCGGCATGGCCGTCGGGCCGCTGTTGGTTCCGCTTATCGGCAGCGACGGCCAGTTACCCATATTCGTCGGCGCCGCCATCCTGGCCAGCGCCGTCCTGCCGCTATTCTTTGCTTACGGCCCGGCGCCGGCAATGGAGCAGGCCGGCAAGCTGCGCCCGCTGACCTTGCTGTTGGCGATGCCATTGCTGGTCGCCGCCGTATTCGCGTTCGGCTTCATCGATTCCTCGGGGCTCTCGCTGCTGCCGGTTTACGGCCTCCATCTCTCTATGGATGAGGAAGCTTCCTTCTTCCTGGTGACGGTTCTCGTCGCAGGCTCAATCCTGTTGCAATTCCCGATCGGCTGGCTTGCCGACCGCATCGACCGCTTTCGCGTGCTGCAGATATGCGCCCTGGCCGGCGCGGCGGCGGCGGTACTCTTGCCGCTTTCCCTCGGCACCGATTGGGCGATGTGGAGCTGTCTGTTCGTCATTGGCGGCACCATGGTGGGCCTTTACACCATTTCCCTGGCGATTCTCGGAGACCGCTACTCCGGCGGCGAACTGGCCGCCGCCGTCACGCTGATCGCCATGATCCTTGCCGGCGGCTCCACGCTCGGACCGCTGATCGGCGGCGGCGCCATCGAGCTTTGGGACCCCTATGGGCTGAATGCCGTATTTATCGGTGCTTTTTGCCTGGTATTGGCGCTCGCCCTTTTTCTCGGCTTGCGGCGACGCAGCGGCACTTGACAGGGATTAGGCGGGCTGTATTGTCCGCCCGGTTATTTGTCCCGAAAAAACCCAGAATCCGAACCATGGCCAAGGCAAACAGCATCTTAATCAAGCTCGTCAGTTCGGCTGGCACCGGCTTCTATTACACGACGCGGAAAAATCCGAAAACGCTGACCGAGAAGATGGTATTGCGCAAATTCGACCCCGTCGCGCGCAAGCATGTCGAGTTCAAAGAAGCCAAGATAAAGTAACGGGCGCTTGGCGCCATGCCATCAATGACAAGCCGTTCTTTCTCGGCCTTAAGGGGACGGGGGCGTTTTCCGTTACGCTTGTTTCTCCCCGCTCTCCTGTTCGCCGCGATCTTCTCCTTTGCCGGCGGTTTCGCCGCGGCCGAGCCGACGCCCGGGTGGAAAGCCTTTACCGCTGGCGCGCACGATAAGGCCGAAGCCATCTGGCGGCCGCTCGCCGAAAACGGCGATTACCATGCGGCTTTCGGCATGGGCGTTCTCGCACAAACGCGGGATCGATATGAAGAAGCCGCGCGCTGGTACGAACAGGCGGCGCGCGCCGGGCTGACCAGCGCCCAGGTGCTGCTGGGGTCGATGTATATCGATGGACGCGGCGTGCCGCGCGATGCGGTGCGCGCCTATGCCTGGCTACATCGCGCCACATTGGACGGTCACAACAACGCCGCCCGGGCGCGCGACGCGGTGGGCGCGGCGCTGACGCCGGCTCAGCTGGCGGAGGCGGAAGCGCTAAGCCTGACGCTGAGGACGCCCCGATAAATCTATAATTTCTCTAACGGCCGCTCTCAGGCGGCGATGACAACGCAATCGCGCCCGCCGCGCTTTGCCGCGTAGAGCGCTTCATCAGCGCGTTTCAACTGTTCATCCGGCGTTTCGGACGCGCTTTCGCGCATCGCCACACCGACGCTGACTGTAATATCCAGACTTCCGCTGGGTGTGGTGGCGGTCATCGGCACCCCGGCGATATCCTCGCGGATTCGCTCTGCGACCAATTGCGCGTTGTCCTCGGTAGCGTTGGTTACGACAATGAGAAATTCTTCGCCGCCCAATCGCGCCGCCAAATCCTGACCGCGCACGATCTCTTGCAGACGCGCCGATAATTCCTTGAGCACTTGGTCGCCGACGTCGTGCCCATAGGTGTCGTTAACACTCTTGAAATGGTCGATGTCGACCATGATGAGGGCGAAATTGCGGTCCTCGGTGCTCGGACGCTGTGAGAGGCCGGCGAGATGGCGTGTCACAAATCGTCTGTTGTAAAGCCCGGTGAGTCCGTCCGTGAACGCCATGTCGACGCTTTTTTCCAGTGCGCCGCGCAATTCCTCATGATAGCGCCGGTGGCTCGATTGGGTGAGCGCTCGCGCTCGCGCTTCACTGAAATCTACCGGCCGCATGATGTAATCGTTGACGCCCAGTTCGAGCGCCTTGCTCACCAATTTCGGCTCGGAATTATCGACGATGACCAATATTGGGATATAGCGGGTCTCGACATGCGAGCGAAGCTGCGAGCACAGCCGCAGCGGATCGCCTTCACTCAGACTGAGGCTCACGAACGCCATGTCGTAGCTTTGCTCTCGAGCATGCTGCATCGCCGTGCCCGTTTCAGAGAACACATCCAAATGGCTATTTTCGTCAAATATCGAGGCGATCAGATCGCCTTCCATGGCGTCTTCACCGACGAATAAAACGCGATTTCCGTGCAACAGCTCATCGCGGTTTTCGACATCGCGCAGGATATTCATCTGGCGCGACGTCTCCTCGCGCAAGCGAAGCTCGTCCAACAGCAATTTTACCCGCAACAACGAGCGCACCCGGGCAAACAGCGCCAAGTCGCGCACCGGCTTGGTGAGAAAATCATCGGCGCCGGCTTCGAGTCCGGTGACGCGGTCCGATTGTTCGCTGAGCGCCGTTACCATGATCACCGGAAGGAGCGCGGTTGCCGGATTTGCCTTGATGCGCCGGCACACCTCAAAACCATCCATATCCGGCATCATTACGTCGAGGAGGACGATATCGGGCGGCGCGGATTCTATGATCTCAAGCGCTTCCCGGCCGCCGCTAGCGGTAATGACATCGTAATATTCTGCCGAAAGCTTGGCTTCCAGCAGCCTGACATTGACAGGAATATCGTCGACAACGAGGACGCGGGCGGACATTTTGTTGCTTACTGCCTCAACCTGATTGCGAAGTTGAACACCGGGCACGTCGCGGCATTCGATGTGGCTCATGTCTAAGCTGCTGGGAGTCTACCGCCCGATGGTTAAGGTATGGTTATGATGATTTCGACCCACCCAAATGTCGGCGACCAGCTTGCGATGTTGGATCTTGACCCCGCCAAACCGCTTATCCTGTGCGATGCCGATGAAGTATTGCTCGCATTTATGGCCGCCTTCGAGCGATTCTTGCATAGCTGCGGCTATTACTATAT
Organism: Alphaproteobacteria bacterium MarineAlpha10_Bin2; assembly: GCA_002937555.1. Taxonomy (GTDB): domain Bacteria; phylum Pseudomonadota; class Alphaproteobacteria; order UBA828; family UBA828; genus PTKB01. The sequence continues at coordinate 7,596 of PTKB01000001.1, forward strand.
GTGGCGCTCTTACGCGCTTGACGGCAATGTCCGACGGCGCGCCGACGGCAGTGAAGTTTCCAAAGGCCAGGTGCGCGGGCTTATCGAAGAATTTTACGCCGACCATGCCGCGACGTTGGCGCCCGTCGCCGGCGCGGCGGAAGCCCTCGAGCGGCTTTCTACGAGGGTGGGAATCATAGTCCTGACAAATCTCTGGCGCGAGCACCTGGAAGCGCGCCAACACCAGCTCGCCGGCCATGGACTGCCTTATCCGGTGATTTCCAACATCGGCTCCAAGGGCCCACCCGTGGCGTGGTTCGCCGAACGTCTTCAGACGCCGCTCTATTTCATCGACGATAGCCCGCGCCACCACAGTTCGGTTGCACGCGACGCAGAGCGCGCGGTGCGCATTCATTTTGTCGCCGAGCGCCGGCTTTCGGGCTTTCTGGGCCCGGCGGCGGACAGCCATTACCGCACCGATACTTGGACGTCCGCACGCCAAGTTATCGAACGCGACCTCGCGGCCAAGGGATATTAAGAATGCGCTGGGTGGCCGATCTAACAGTCCGGCGCGGCAATCTCTTCGTACAGTTCCAACACCGCGCGGACGGCGAAATTGCCGTAATCGATATCATAGTGATGCGCCACACCGAATGCGTTAATTAGCGCGCCGACTTCAAAATCCGGCTCCACGTCGCCGCCCTGGATCGGGAAATAGGCCATGCGGACTGGCCACACCTCTTCGCCCGCCGATGCGTCCCCGTCACTTGCGCCGGGTAGCGCATGCATGCGCGGCGCGGCGAAAACGGTCGACACCTCATAGGTGCCTTCAATGGTCGAGCCATCGAACATCAATGCCGAATAGCGTCTTTCGCCGGCGCGCATGCTGGCCATCATGCGGCGCGAATATTCGCTCGGGAACAGGGTGCCTTCGGGCAAATCCGCGCTGACGGCATCCGGCTTCGAATACACCACCGTTCCGGCGCCGCCGGAAGCGGACAGGCTTGCCTCGCCTTCGATATTGTCTATCACGCCACCATTGGCAAAATGACTGGATTGAAAACGCAATTTCATGCCGTCTTTGGCTTCCCATCCGGAAAAAGTCAAACCGATTTGATTGTTGGTATCTTGCGACGTGGCCAGGATCAGGTTGGTATGCTGATTCACATTCCAACCGTCGCAGGCATCCACCCATTCGAAATACATTTCGCCCGAAGCGCCGATAATTCCGCTCGATGATTCTGCGGAGGCGAGCGACATCCGATAGAGACCGCGGTGCGGTGTGAACCATCTATCGGCGGCAGCCGCGAGAGACGGTGCCGACAACCAGCCTGCAGCCACCAGGCAAAGCGTTAGAATGAACGCCAATTTTCGTTTCATCGTCACCGTCGCTGCGTTTGTTATCATGCGCCGCCAACACCATGGCGCCACGGCCAGCATGTCCGATTCGGGACGACCGGTAAAGGCGTCGCGGGCGGTCAAATGTTCCGCGCAACGGTGCAAACGGGCTGCAATATTTTCCGCCTCCGCGCTACGCCCCCGTAATTTGTTGATTTAGCGTAGAATTTTTCTGGCATGCCGCTTGCACCTCACGAACCATAATTGCGCCGCCAGACAACCGCGGCTTCGACGACCCATTTTGCTAAAGGAGTGTGTGGTATGGCCCATTCGACGACGACGGTAGAGGAATTTCCGGAGCCCGGATCCGAACTTGCGATCAGTGTCGGCGCGATCGCCGAGAAGCTGTTGCAAACCATTCGCGACAAAGGGGACCGTACGGATTCCGATCAACGTGGCCTGTTAGAGCGCGCCCTCGCGGTGGCGACCGAGGCCGAACAGCGTTTGGCCGAGCAGAGCCGGCGCATTGCCTTGTTGGAAATGCTGACGCTGACCGATGAGGTCACCAGCCTAATGAACCGACATGATGCTGTTGATGAAAACCCTATGTATGTCTTCAAGGCGGACACGAAATACAAAGAGAATATTGAATATGAGGTTTGGTTGGAATTGCTAAAACGGCAGGACAAACAGGACAAACGGATTATGAGCAAACTTATGAACCGGCGTATTGGAAAAATGCCGCGTGGGTGAGGGCTAAAATCCAAAAGATGTTGAAAACCTACAACTGCAATAAGGTGTCTTTGAGAAATACCGAAGGTAGGGGCTGAAAACTGACGCCAAATCGGTTGCACTTCCCGCAAAAATCTACCAATTCACCTACCAACAGACCTACCAACAACAATAATAATACCCATAAAATCAAATAGATATAATGAACTCACCGGACTGATGAACCGGCGCGGCTTCGACCGCGAGCTCAGGCGCGCCTTGGCCAACGCCCGGCGCTACGACGAATGCGGCGTGCTCACGCTGATCGACCTCGATGATTTCAAAACCATCAATGATGTCTATGGCCATCTGGCCGGCGACCGGGTGCTGCGTACCATCGGCCAACTGTTGCAATTGCAAATCCGCGAAAACGACAGCGTGGCACGCATCGGCGGCGATGAGTTCGCCATTCTTCTCGCCAAATGTAGCGGTGAGATGGGAATCAGCCGGGCCGAAGAGATCGAACGGGTGCTCAATGAGCATTTTGTCAATTTTGGCGGTGCCGCGATCCCGGTACGCGGCAGCGTCGGCATCACCAAATTCGACAAACGTGACGATAGCGAAAGCATCATCGCCCGCGCCGACCAGGCGATGTACCAGAAAAAACATGAGAACGCGCGCGAGCGTGCGCGCAGCGGCCATACGCTGTTGCTCGCGCCGCATGCAGGTGAATCCGACTAACCGCCCCTCTCGGCCCGCTTCAAGCAATTTCGCCACCTTCGGCGCGGTGCATCAGCGCCGCGCCGAAGCTGTTGCCCCGGACTGACGCGCAAAGTGGCGTCGGCGGGCGCGAGAAGCTATTCTCCCGGCGGCGCACGCCACTCAGATCAATATTCTTAGGGGAGATCATCATCATGTCCGGTCGAGTAGACGCACGCCTGGCCGAATTGGCCATCGAGCTGCCGGAGCCGCCGGCGCCGGTCGCCGCCTATGTGCCGTTTGTACAGACCGGAAATCTCGTCTTCATTTCCGGACAGGTGTCGTTTTTGGGCGCAGACGATTCATTGGCTGGCAAAGTCGGCGCCGATCTTACGCCCGAACAAGGCCAACAGGCGGCGCGCAACTCGGCGCTCAACATGCTGGCCCATTTAAAGAGCGCCTGCGGCGGCGATCTCGACCGCGTAACGCGCTGCGTGAGTTTGCGCATCTATGTCGCCAGTGCGCCGGATTTCACCGGCCAGCCCGCTGTCGGCAACGGCGCGTCTGATCTTGTCGGCGAGATTTTCGGCGATGCCGGCAAACACGCGCGCGCCGCCGTCGGCGTCACGGCGCTGCCGCTCAACTGCGCGGTGGAAGTGGAATCGGTCTGGGAAATAGATTGAGCAGGCCAGGGAACGAGCCATGACCACAGCTTTCACCGGCGGCGAGGCGCTCGTCGAGACTCTCATCGGCCACGGCATTGATACGGCTTTTTGCCTGCCGGGCGAAAGCTATCTCGGCGCCCTCGAATCGCTGCGCGCCCATCAGAATGAGATTCGCCTCGTCGTCACGCGGCACGAATCGGGCGCGAGCTTCGCCGCGTGCGCCCATGCGCGCATGACCAACAAGCCGGGCATTGCGTTCGTCTCGCGCGGGCCCGGCGCCTCGAACGCCGCCATCGGCGTGCACACGGCGAAACAGGATTCGACGCCGATGGTGCTGTTCGTCGGCCAGGTGCCGACCCACCAGATTGGCCGCGAGGCGTTTCAGGAGGTCGATTACCACATCATGTACGGCCCGCTCGCCAAGGGCGTGATGCAGGCGCTGTTGCCGGGAGAAGTGGCGGACATCACCCAGCGCGCGCTCACTCTGGCGATGGATGGGCGGCCCGGGCCGGTTGTTGTCGTCCTGCCCGAGAACGTCACCACCAGCGAATGCAAGAACAAGGAAATTCCTGCGCCGGAGCCGCGCCCGGCCTATAAAGCGGAAAGCGACGCCATCGCCCGCGCCGCTGAAATGATTGATAAGGCGAGCCATCCGATCGTGATCGGCGGCGAAATGGTGAATTTCGAGGCCGCCAACGACGCGCTCGAAAATTTTCTCGAAGCCTCCGGCGCCGGCCTCTGTGCCGCCTTCCGCCGCCAGGGCGTGATCCCGACCGACCACCCCGCCTGCCTCGGCCATTTCGGCCTGGCATTGGCGCCCTATCAAAAGGAGATGTGGGAAGAGGTCGATCTTGTGATCGCCGCCGGCACCCGGCTCGATGCCGCCACCACCATGGATTTCGAGCTTGTAAGCCGGGAACAGGTTCTTATTCACATTTATCCCGATAGCGCGGTGCTCAGTGTCAACGCGCCGGACGTGGCGCTAAAGTCCGATTGCGGCGCGGCCCTGGAAGCGCTGAGCAAAGCCCTCACCACGCCGCCGCCGGAAGCCCGCCTGGCGTGGCGGCGCGCCCAGCGCGAGAAATACGAAGCCTGGGCCATACCGCCCAATGGCGAGGCTCTCGGCGCCGTCGATATGAACCGGGTCATGGCCACCCTCGGGGCGAAACTGCCCGATGATTGCACGGTGACCAACGACGCCGGCAATTTCGCTACTTGGCTGCACCGGTTTCTGCCGTTCAAACACCGCCAGGCGCAGGCCGGTCCCGCCGCCGGCGCCATGGGCTTCGCCGTTCCCGGCGCGCTCGGCGCTCAGCTTGCCAGGCCGGGTAAAACCGTTGTCGCCCTGGTCGGCGATGGCGGGTTCCTCATGACCGGGCAGGAATTGGTCACCGCCGTCGAACAGAATCTGCCGATCAAGGTGATTGTTTGCGACAACAGCGCTTACGGCACCATTGCCATGCACCAGGTGCGCCGTTTCGGCAGCGAAAACCAATATGGCGTGAACCTGAAAAGTCCGGATTTTGCCGCGGCGGCACGCGCCTGGGGCGTCGAAGCTTGGAGCGTCACCCAGACCGATCAATTCGCGCCGGCGCTCGACGCGGCACTCGCCCATGGCGGGCCGGCGCTGATCCATCTGAAAACGGATTTACGCGATTTGGCCGCTTCGGGGCTGAAACTCGAACCATAGGGGTTAATATATAACCTATGGCACTCGAAGAAGCCGGGCGCGGGACCGATCTCGAAGCGCATATATTGACTTCGCTCGGCGACGTCGCAGCGGACGCGTGGGACGCCTGTGTGCCCGGCCAGCATCCTTTCGTGCGTCACGCCTTCCTCTCGGCCCTGGAGGAAAGCGGCTCGGCCACCGCCGAGACCGGCTGGCTGGGCCAACATGTGGTTCTGAAAGACGGCGGCGGAACGGTTATCGGCGCTGTTCCGATGTATCTCAAGAACCACTCGCACGGCGAATATGTGTTCGACCATGGCTGGGCCGACGCGTTCGAGCGCGCCGGCGGGCGCTATTATCCGAAAATGCAGGTGGCGGTGCCGTTCACGCCCGCGACTGGCCCGCGCCTCCTGCTCCGCATCGGCGCCGCGGCGGACGAAGAAGAGGCCAGGGTACTTCAGGGCGCCCTGCTCTCAGCCTGCATTCAATGCTCGGATAAGATCGGCGCCTCTTCGCTCCACATCACCTTTCCGGACGAAGAGGAAGCCGAACTCATGCAGGAGGCCGGCCTGTTGCTGCGCACCGGCATGCAGTTTCACTGGGAGAATGACGGCTATGACAGTTTCGATGATTTTCTAGCATCCCTGGCTTCGCGCAAACGCAAGCAAATCCGGCGCGAACGGCGCGAGGCGCTGGCCGAGGGCTTAACCGTCCTCGCGCTTTCCGGCGAAGATATTCAGGAGCGTCATTGGGATGCTTTCTTCCACTTCTACCAAGAAACCAGCAGCCGCAAATGGGGCGTGCCCTATCTGACGCGCGAGTTTTTCAGCCTGCTCGGGCAAAACATGGGCGAACAGGTTGTGTTGATGATTGCCGAAAATGCCGGGCAGCCGATAGCCGGCGCCCTCAACCTGATGAGCGGTGATACCCTTTACGGCCGCAATTGGGGCGCCGTGGAATATCACAAATTCCTCCATTTCGAGCTCTGTTATTATCAGGCCATCGACTATGCCATCGCGCATGGGCTGAAACGCGTGGAAGCAGGCGCGCAGGGCGAACACAAGCTGTTGCGCGGCTATTTGCCGTGTCCCACCTACAGCGCCCATTGGATCGCCAATCCTTCATTCCGCGGCGCCATCGAGGACTATCTCGAGCGCGAGACGCGACAAGTGGATTGGGAAATCGAGGCACTCGGCACGCACAGCCCGTTTCGCAAAACCGCGCCATGAAATCGGACGGAAAATGCGGTCGACATCATTGAACGCCTATATCCGCGCCCATCCCAAGCGTTTCAAGCTGTTGGCGGGCGCGGCGATTGTCGCCGCCATCGCCATTCTCATACCGGGAAAATCAATCGGTGAGGTGCCCTTTGCCGAAGAAGTCGGCAGTCTCGTGCACCATTACGACCGGCGCACGCCGACCCTCGCTTCGAGCGGCGCCATCGACGAAAGCGCCTATGGCCGCCTCAGCCAGTTAGGCGTCGTGTCGGTGCTCGATTTGCGCGTGCCGGAGGAAGGTATTGAGGAAGAACGCCTCGACGTCGAAGCACGCGGCATGCGCTATTTCAACGTTCCGATGGGCTATGCCGTGCCGACAGAGGCGGAAATCGCCGCCTTCGCGCGCATCGTCGAGGACGAAAATAATTTGCCGCTCTTGTTCCACGGCATCTTCGCCAACCGAGCCGGCTCCATGTGGGCGCTCTACCGAGCGCATCGTGGCATGGCGCCCGAACAGGCCTATGAAGAGGGCCGCACCGCCGGCCTCAAGGGTGTGCGCGCCAGGGCGGTGCGCGAAGCGCTTGGCCTAGAGGATTAATTTACCCGGTCACCCGGTAGCGTAGCTGCCGCCCATGAAGGCGCGCCAGAGGGTGCGGGGCTGGTCGCTGGTGTAGCCGCCGGTCGCCGAGTGCATGGAGGCGCGGCCGTCGAACAGAGTGACATCTCCGGCCCGCCATTTGTGGCGATAAGTGAAGCGCGCATCGGTGGCGTGGGCGTAAAGCTCGGTGAGCAGCTCGATGCCCGCCGCCGCATCCAACTCGACGATGCGCCGGGTAAATCCCGGATTGACGAAGAGCGCCTCACGGCCGGTCTCGGGATGGCGTTGGACCACCGGATGAATGGCGTCCGGTACTTTGGCGCGCTGCGCTTCCGTGAGCGCAACCTTGGCGTCGGCGCCGGAGCCGCTCATGATGTTGTGCACCGCCGTCAACCCGGCGATACGCGCCCGCATCGCCGCGGACAAACTGACATAGGCGGCATACATATCGCAGAACAGGGTGTCACCGCCGCTTTGGGGCACTTCGACCGCATACAGCATCGAGACATCGGCCGGGTCCGCCAGATAGGACAGGTCGGAATGCCAATAACTCCCTGCCGTCTGCGCCGTGGTGCGGCCCTTGCCGCTTTCCACCACGTTCGAAATGATGCACAGATCCGGCTCCTCAGGATGGTGGTACTGATCGAGGATGTGGCGTGTGATCGGACCGAAGCGGCGGCAGAAATCGGCCAGTTGGCCGGGCGTCAAATGTTGCCCGGGGAAAACCAGCAAAATATGCTCAAGCAACGCCCCGCGCAGCGCCTCCGCGTCTTCTTGCGTCAGCGAACGGGCAAGATCGAGCCCGTGAATTTCCGCCGCCAATGCGGCGCCGGTGGGTTCAACCGTAAATGTCACGCCCATTCCTCGATCACGTCCGCCGCCGTCCGATAGCGCACCGGTGCGCGCGATTCGGGCGGCTTGCCGTCGACCCAGGCGGGATAGAGCACTTCGAAGAACGGATCGGCGCCATCGTCGTGGCGCTTGACCATGCCGCGCGCCTGGATTTGCGGATGCTCGGCCATCTCTGCCATTTCATGGACGCGCTCGAAACAGCAATCAACGGCGGCGAACTGCGCTTCCCATTCGGCCATGGTTTTTTCCGCGATCAGCGCCGTCACTTCGGCGATCAGACCGCTCTGAGGCGTCGCCTCCCATTGCCGCGCGTGCCATTCGGGCCGCCCGACCGTATCGCAAAACGCCCGCCAGAATTTCTCTTCGACCGCGCCCAGGGTCATGAAGCGGCCATCTTTTGTGCGGTAGATATTGTAAAACGCGGTGCCGCCGTTGAGATAGATATTGGCGCGGCTGATGTCGAAGCCGGGGCGGACCATGCCGGTCAGCGTCCACATCTGCCACGGGATGACCGCCTCGGCGATGCTGGTGTCGATGAAGCAGCCCTGGCCCGTGCCTCCCTGCCTGTCGCGCCCCATCAGACCGCCGACAATGGCGAGCGCCGCCTGGATGCCGCTCGAGTAGTCGGCGACTTGCGGAAAGCCAATCACCGGAGCTTCGGTGGTGCCGGAGGTCACCAGCCCACCCATCAGCGCCATGTAATTGAGGTCATGGCCAGCGCGTTCGCGATAGGGCCCGGTTTGCCCCCAGCCGGACAGGGCGCAATAAACCAAGCGCGGATTTATCTCCCGGATACGCGCCTCGCCGAATCCCAAACGCTCCATGACGCCCGGGCGATAGGATTCGAGCATCGCATCGGCGCCGGTGATCAGGCGTTCCAGATCGGCTTTGCCGGCGTCGCTCTTGAGATCGATCTCGACCACGCTTTTCGAGCCGTTGACCACTTTGTACCAGGCGGAAATGCCGTCCGCGTCGGGCGGGCCGAAGCGCCGCATGGGCTCGCCGCCCACTGGCTCGACACGCACCACCTCGGCTCCCATATCGGCAAGCAGAAGCGTGGCATAGGGTCCCGGAACATATTGGCTGAGGTCGAGAACTCGCAAGCCGTCGAGAAATGAAAAGGACACGGATCAGCTCCCTGTAGCGATACTATTCGCCGCCACAGGAAACTCCGCCCGAACGGCGGCGTCAATGATGACGCGGTGCTTAGCGGACCAGTTCGCCGACCTTCTTGCCGCCGCCCTTTTTTCGGCCCGGCGGCTTGTTGTCGGGTTCGGGGTCGGGGAAGCTGAAGCTGAGTTTGCCCTCTTTCACATCGACCGCCACGCGCCCGCCGCGCGATATTTTGCCGAACAGTAATTCATCGGCCAGCGGCTTCTTGACATGCTCCTGAATAACCCGCGTCAGCGGCCGGGCGCCGAACGCCGGGTCGTGGCCTTTCTTGGCGAGCCACGCCTTGGCCGCATCGCTGAGCTCGATCTCGACGCCGCGGTCGGCAAGCTGATCTTCCAATTGCATGATGAACTTGTCGACGACCCGTGCCATCACCTCCGGCGGCAGGCTCTTGAAGCCGATGACGGCGTCGAGGCGATTGCGGAATTCGGGCGAGAACATGCGTTTGATGGCTTCTTCGTCGTCGCCCGTGCGCTCGCCGCTTTCGAATCCGATCGCCGGCTTGGCGAGCTCTGACGCGCCTGCATTGGTGGTCATGATCAGAATGACATTGCGGAAATCGACCGTCTTGCCGTTATGGTCGGTAAGTTTGCCGTAATCCATCACCTGGAGCAGCACGTTGAAAAGATCGGGATGGGCCTTCTCGATCTCGTCGAGCAGAAGGACGGCATGGGGATGCTGGTCCACGCCGTCGGTCAGTAGGCCGCCCTGATCGAAACCGACATAGCCCGGCGGCGCGCCGATCAGGCGCGAAATCGAATGGCGCTCCATATATTCGCTCATGTCGAAGCGGATCAGCTCGATTGCCAGGGTGTGCGACAGTTGGCGCGCCACTTCGGTCTTGCCGACGCCGGTCGGGCCGGAAAAGAGATAGCAGCCAATCGGCTTATCGGCATCGCGGAGGCCCGCGCGCGCCAGCTTGATTGCCGCAGCGATCTGGCTCAGCGCCTCTTCCTGGCCGAACACAACTGTGTTCAGATCGCGCTCAAGTGTCTTCAGCGATTGCTTGTCGCCATGGCTGATATTCTTGGCCGGCACGCGGGCCATCTTGGCGATAATCGTCTCGATGTCCCTGAGCCCGATGGTTTTGCGCTTGCGCCGCTTCGATTCCGGCTTCAGCCGCTGCGCCGCGCCAACCTCATCGATCACGTCGATGGCCTTGTCGGGCAATTTACGGTCGCTCATATAGCGGCTCGATAATTCGACCGCGCCGCGCAGCGCTTCGTTGGTGTAGCGCACGGCGTGAAAATCCTCGTAATAGACTTTGAGGCCGCGCAGGATCTTGACCGTGTCTTCGATTGACGGCTCCATGATGTCGATCTTTTGGAACCGCCGCACCAGCGCCCGGTCCTTCTCGAAGAAATTGCGGTATTCCTTGTAAGTGGTGGAGCCGATGCAACTGAGCGTGCCGCTTTGCAGCGCCGGCTTGAGGAGGTTCGACGCGTCCATCGCGCCGCCCGATGTGGCGCCGGCGCCGATTACCGTGTGAATCTCGTCGATAAAGAGGATTGCGCCATCATGCGATTCCAACTCATCCATCACCGCCTTTACGCGTTCCTCGAAATCGCCGCGGTAGCGCGTGCCGGCTAAGAGCGCGCCCATGTCGAGAGCGAAAATGGTCGCGCCGTGGAGAACTTCGGGGACCGCGCCTTCGACGATACGGCGCGCCAGGCCCTCCGCGATGGCGGTTTTGCCGACGCCGGCGTCGCCGACATAGAGCGGATTGTTCTTGGTACGCCGGCACAGAACCTGGATGGTGCGCTCGACTTCGTCCTCGCGCCCGATCAACGGGTCGATCTTGCCGCTTTCAGCCTTGGCGTTGAGATTGACGCAATAAGCATCGAGCGCCTCGCCGCCGCGCTTGACCTCGGCTTCGCCCATCATTTCTTCGTCGAGACCGGAAATCTCGCCGCCTTCGTGCCCATGGCCCGGCACTTTGGCGATGCGGTGGGAAATATAATTCACCGCGTCGAGCCGCGTCATATCCTGCTCTTGCAGGAAATAGACGGCGTGCGACTCGCGCTCGGTAAAGAGCGCGGCGAGAACGTTGGCGCCCGTCGCTTCGCCGCGGCCCGACGATTGCACATGCAGGACGGCGCGCTGCAGGACGCGTTGAAAGCCGGTGGTCGGCGCCGCGTCCTCGCCGGACTCGCCGGCCAGGTTATCGAGCTCGTTTTCGACAAAGCTGGTCAGGTCCTGGCGCAGTCTCTCGACGTCGACGCCGCATGCTTTGAGCACCGCCACCGCATCCAAGTCATCGCACAGCGCCAGCAACAGATGCTCGAGCGTGGCCAGCTCATGTTTGCGCTCGCTGGCGAGCGCCAAAGCCCGATGCAAGGTTTTTTCAAGTTCCGCCGATAGCATGTATGTGCCGCCTTAATCCTCAGTCAGGTTAATCTTTTTCCATGGTGCATTGCAGAGGATGCTCATTGCGCTTTGCAAAATCCACCACTTGCGTCACCTTGGTCTCGGCCACTTCGAAGGGATAAACGCCGCAGACGCCGACACCGCGCCGGTGCACATGCATCATAACCTCCGTCGCCTTTTCCTGGCCCATCCCGAATATTCGCATCAGGACCACGATCACAAATTCCATCGGCGTATAATCGTCGTTGAGCAGCAGGACCTTGTACATGGATGGCTTCTTGGTCTCGGGCTTGGTCCGGGTCAAGACCCCGGTATCTTCGCCCGGTCTGCCGATTTTCCGCTTGTCCGTCATACCCGTTTCATTATCCGCAGTCTGATAGAACCTTAAAGCGAACTATAACACAGCTCTACCAGCCCTTGGCCATATGGAGTCGCGGCGCCCGCCAAACAAGCAGACGGACAGGAGGACGGCAGCAAGAAGGCGCCGCCAGCGCATCCGGCGGAGCCTGTCAGTTTGTCGTTTGGGATTGCTAGCCGACGATATCGGTCTCGGCAAAGAAATAGGCTATTTCGATGGCAGCGTTTTCAGGCGAATCCGAACCATGCACGGAATTGGCTTCGACGGATTCGCCAAAGTCCTTACGGATCGTTCCGTCATCTGCGTTTGCCGGATTCGTCGCACCCATGACTTCGCGGTTCCGCGCTATGGCGTTCTCGCCTTCCAGCACCTGGGCGACGATCGGGCCAGAGATCATATAGGTGCAAAGATCGCCGTAAAACGCGCGTTCTGCATGAACCGCGTAAAATTGCTGCGCCTGTTCCGCGGTCAGCCGCAGGCGGCGCTGGGCGACAATGCTGAGGCCCGAGTCCTCAAAACGCTGGTTGATCGCGCCTGTCAGATTGCGCCGGGTCGCGTCCGGCTTGAGGATGGAAAGCGTTCTCTCGACCGCCATGTGGAAAACTCCCGAAATTTAAGATGGCGCGTTATAGACGCTTCGCTCACGGGCTTCAACCGGCCATTCCGGCCGCGCGTGAAGCGGCTATTCGGTCTCAGCCAAGCTTCTCCCAGCGCCCGCCTTCGCCCTGCTGCCAGTAGTTCACGCTATGTGCCTCGGCCTTGCGCCGCTTCCAGCGCTGGCGCGCCGCTTGGAGCGCCGAATCATCACGGCCGTCGAACATGTCGAGATAGCGCGAGACGCCGTCTAAAAATACCGGCTCGACGCCGTCGATTGTCACCACGACGTCGGCGCCATTCTCGTTCGCGGTGACATCGGCGGATTCGCTCGTCAGGTAAATCGGTTGCATATCGGCATCGCCGTCGCCGGGGCCGCCATGGGGCAGAAACGATGCCGGGTCGAAGGTCCAGAGCGCCGCATTGAGGGCTTCCATTCGCGCCTCCGAAGCGCCGACCACGCGCACACGGTGGCCGGCGTCCAACACTTTTTGCAATAGCTTTGGAAGCGCGCTTTCCAACGCGCTCGTGCGCAACTGATAGAAATCGACTTCGGCCATCTCTCCCGCCTCCGGCCGGTGTCTCAGCTTTCGTAATAGTCCGCCACCAGCTTGTCCAAGAGGCGCACGCCGAAGCCTGACGCGCCTTTCGGCACCGTCGGGCTGTCGCCGCGCTTCATCCACGCCATGCCGGCAATATCGAGATGCGCCCAGGGCGTGTCGGCGACGAAGCGCTCCAACAGTTGCGCCGCAGTGATGCTGCCCGCTTCGCGCCCCTTGCCGACATTTTTCATGTCGGCGATTTCGGAATTGATGTCCTTGTCGTAGCGGCTGCCGAGCGGCATGCGCCAGAGCTCTTCACCCGAGGCCTTGCCGGCAGCGAGAAGGCGCTCGGCCAATTCGTCATTGTTGCTAAAGAGGCCTGCCTGATAAGTGCCGAGGCTGACGATAATCGCCCCGGTGAGGGTGGCGAGATCGACCATGAATTTGGGCTTGAAGGTCTTTTGCGTGTACCAGAGCGCATCCGACAGTACCAATCTGCCTTCCGCGTCGGTGTTGATCACTTCGATCGTCTGGCCCGACATGGTGGTTACCACATCGCCCGGCCGTTGCGCGTTGCCGTCCGGCATGTTTTCCACCAGGCCGACCACGCCGAGGGCATTTGTGCGCGCCTTGCGCCCGGCCAGGGCTTTCATCAGGCCGATCACCGCACCGGCGCCGGCCATGTCGTATTTCATTTCCTCCATGCCGCCCGAGGGCTTGATGGAGATGCCGCCGGTATCGAAGGTGACGCCCTTGCCGACGAAAGCGATCGGCGGCTCGTCGGTGTTGGGCGATCCGTTCCAGCGCATGACAGCGATGAAGGAATCGCGCCGGCTGCCCTGCCCGACGCCTAACAGAGCGCCCATGCCGAGTTCGTGCATGCGCTCTTCATGCAGCACTTCGACATCGATGCCGTTGGCCGCCAGAGCTTTGATGTCCTCGACGATGGCCGCCGGGTATTTCACGTTGCTCGGCTCCGACACCAGATCGCGGGTCATGTAAACGCCGTCGCCGACACGCTGGCGCGGCTCGGCGGCGGCTTTCGCCGCTTCGGCGCTTTCAGACATGATCGCCAAACTCTCCAACGTCGGCTTGTCCTCTTCCTTTTGCTTGGTGCGGTATTTGTCGAAGCGGTAGGCGGCCAGGCGCGCGCCAAATGCTGCTTCGGCGACCATCTCCGTGACGCCCAACGGGCTTGCCGCAAGGGCATCAACCACGAGCGCGGCTTCGGTTTCGCCGAATTTATTGAGGGCGCTGACCACGCGGCCGCCAAGCGCCTGCATTTGCAATGCGTCGATGTCCTCCACCTTGCCGAGGCCGACAAGGAGCACCCGGTTAACCGTCAGCCCGGCGGGCGCGTTGAGCGCCAGGAGGCTGTTTTTCTTGCCCGAGAATCTTGCGCTAGCGGAAATCGCTTTGGCGAGCGCGCCCGACATCCGCCCGTCAAAATCCGTGGCGCTCGGTGTCAGGCCGCCCTCCGCCAGAATGCCCACAATGAGCGTGCCGGTCTCGGGCACGGAGATTTCGGAATAGCCGATCTTCATGGCAGCCTCGTCGCTGATTTATTGCCTAGCGCACCCGCCCTTTGCGGCCGGCGTGTGAACCTATACCGCGTGGCCTGATTGGTGAAGCCGCATTCGCGGACGGGCGGTTGGACTGTGCCGGTATTCGCAATTGGCGGACTGATCGCCTATGCTCGCCGCTCCAACGAATTGCCGGTGCCGGTGGCAGAGCGATGACCGATTCCAGTTCCCACGACTCCCAATTTCGCACCGCGTGGCATGGCTATTACAGCGAAAAACGCATCACCCATCAGTGGCTTCAGGTCGCGCTGTTGCAGGAGCTTCCGGTTCGTAGCGTGCTGGAGATCGGCCCGTATCTCGGATTGGTGACGGCCATGTTGGCAAGCGCCGGCTACAATGTCACGACCCTCGACATCGAAGCGCAATCGCAAGGAATCGGCTCGAAGCACCATATCCAGGCGGATATCCGCGACGTCGACCCCGAAGCGATTCAGGGCTTCGACGTCATTCTCTGTTGCGAAACGTTGGAGCATATCCATTGGCAGAAGCTCGATTTAGTGTTGCGGCGGCTCGCCGCAGCAGGCGCTCCTTGGCTCATCATTTCCGTGCCCTATGAAGGCTTGCAATTCGCCTTTGAGCTCTATGTCAACCGCCAGCGCTGGCGCCGGCGCAGCCATTTTCGCAAGTTCCGATTCCTGAAGCGCTTTTTCATCCGCAGCGAGACCGAATGGGAAGCCCATAAATGGGAGATCGGCTATCGCGGCCACAGCTTGAAAGCCTTCGTAGGAAAGCTCGAGCACGCCGGCTTTCAGATCGCGCAGCGCGAATTTACCAGCGGCTGCCGCTCGGTGTTTCTTGTGTGCCGTAACAGAGGCGCGCCGTCGCCTTCCTGAAGCCCGCCATGCGCCGCGACAAACTAAGCATCTGACCGCTATAATAGGCCTATGCAACGTCACCAACGCTACATCTTGCGTCAACTCCTCGGACCTTTTGTGCTGATTACCGTCGGTTTGACCGCGGTGATCTGGCTTACCCAGTCGCTGCGCTTCATCGATATGATCGTGAACAAGGGTCTAAGCTTGAGCGCGTTTCTCTATTTTTCCATGCTGTTGCTGCCGACCTTTCTCGGCGTCATTCTGCCGATCGCCCTGTTTAGCGCGATTCTCTTTACATACAACAAGCTGGTGATCGACAGCGAGGTGGTGTCGCTGCGCACCGCCGGCCTTGGGCCCTGGTCGCTGGCGACGCCGGCGGTCACGCTCGCGACCTTCGTCTGCGTGGTGGTCTATGCGATCAATCTCTATTTCATTCCTGCCAGCTACCGCGAATTCAAGAGCCGCCAGTTCATCGCTCGCGCCGATTTCTCCTCCGTGCTGCTGCAGGAGGGCGTGTTTACCAATCTGGTTGAGGATGTCACCGTCTATGTGCGGGCACGCGATTCGCGCGGCCAATTGCAAGGCATTTTCGTGCATGACAGCCGGGTGCCCGCCGAGCCGGTGACGATGATGGCCGAACGCGGCGCCCTGGTGAGAACCGAGCAGGGGCCGCGCTTCGTCCTTCTGAACGGCAACCGCCAGGAAATCAACAAATCACGCGGCCAGCTCTCGCTGCTGTATTTCGACAGCTATGCCCTCGATCTCGGCCAATTCACCGAGGACCCGGCCAACCGCTGGCGCGAGCCGCGTGAACGCTATCTGCACGAGTTGCTCAACCCAACCGAAGGCTATGACGATCAGCGCAACCTCGGCAAGTTCTGGGCCGAAGCGCATCAGCGCATCGTGTCGCCGCTTTTCGCGTTCGCGCTCACCGCCATCGCGCTCGCCACCCTATTGGGAGGCCAACTAAACCGGCGCGGCCAGTGGCGGCGTATCCTGGTCGGAATCGCCGCCGCGTTCGTGTTCGAAGCGATCGGACTCGGTCTCGTGAACGCGGTTTCAAAAACGCAAAGCCTGGCCCCGTTGATGTATGTCAATGTGGTGCTCACCTTGAGCATTGCCCTCTATTTCATACGCAGTCGATTGCGCAGCCGGCGCGTCGGGCCAGCGCCGGCGGCTTAGGAAAACCGCACCCGCCATGCGCCTCTCTTGGACATTTTCCTTCTATATCAGCCGGCAATTTCTGGTCGGCGTGGGGATGGTGTTCTTGATCTTCGTCGCCACGATATTCGTCTTTGACGCGGTCGAGATGATGCGCCGCGGCTCGGGACCCGACCGCGAACTGGCGACGCTCGGCATTCTTCTGCAAATGGCGATGCTCCGCGTCCCCTTCATGGCGCAAAAGATCCTTCCCTTCGCCGCCCTGGTGGCGGGACTTTGGACATTCGCCCGGATGACCCGCACGCAGGAACTCGTGGTGGCGCGCTCCGCTGGCGTGTCGGTGTGGCAATTCCTCCTGCCAAACCTGTTGCTCGCCTTGATGCTCGGAATTTTCGTGATGACCGTATTCAACCCTTTATCGGCGGTCATGGTGTCGCGCTACGAGCAAATGGACGCCAAATATCTGCGCGGAAAATCGAGTCTGCTAGCGCTGTCGCCTTCGGGAATTTGGCTGCGCCAAAGCGATGGCGGTAATCAATCGGTGATTCACGCGCAGCGCCTCAGCCAGGAAGACCTGACGCTGCATGACGTCATTATTTTCCAATATCAAGAGAACGACCAATTCGTCGGGCGCATCGACGCGAGCCAGGCCCATTTGGAGGAAGGCCGGTGGGAATTGAAAGACGCCGTGTTGACCGGACCGGACCGGCCGGCCCAGTTCAAAGACACCTACGACGTGCCGACGGATCTTACGTTCAATCAAATCGAGGACAGTTTCGCACCGCCGGAGACCCTATCGTTTTGGGCCCTGCCGGCCTTCATCGAAGTGCTCGAAGCCTCTGGATTTTCCGCCGTGCGCCACCGTCTTTATTGGCACTCACTGTTGTCGGGGCCGCTGCTGCTATGCGCGATGGTTCTGATTGCTGCGACCTTCTCGCTACGGTTTTCGCGCGGCGGCGGCACCTGGATTTTGATCGCCGCAGGTGTCCTGGCCGGCTTCGTGCTTTATTTCGTTTCCGATCTTGTGCTGGCGCTCGGCCTCTCGGGAAAGATTCCGCCGGTGCTTGCCGCCTGGACACCTGCCGGCGTGTTTACGTTGATCGGCGTCGCCAGCCTGTTTCACATGGAAGACGGCTAGGCGCATGGCCGTTCTTCGCCGCTTTCTGTTCGTCGCCTTCATTTCCCTGGTGGCGGCGCTGAGCCCCTTGCAGGCGCAGACCCTGGTGCGGGAATTCGATTCTGACGAAGCCGGCAAGAATGTGGTGATGAGCGCAGACTCTCTCACTTACGACGAAACCCGCGGCGTCGTTGCCGCCTCGGGCAACGTCGAGATTTCGCAAGGCCATCGTGTGTTGATCGCCGATCATGTGACCTACAGCGAAGGCCTGGACATGATGACGGCGTCAGGCAACGTCACGCTGTTGGAACCGAGCGGCGAAGTGATGTTCGCGGATTATTTGGAGCTTTCCGACGAAATGCGCGACGGCGTGATGCGCAACATCCGTTTGCTGCTGAACGCCGATACCCGCATTGCCGCCAACAGTGCACGGCGCAGCGGCGGCAACCGCACGGAGATGAGCAAAGCGGTGTTTTCGCCTTGCAAGCTCTGCCCGCTGCACCCGGAAGAGGCGCCGCTGTGGCAGATCAAGGCCGTCCGCGTTGTGCATGACCAGGAAGCGCGCGATATCGCCTATTACGACGCATGGCTCGAAATGTTCGGCATTCCGGTCCTGTATGCGCCCTATTTCGAGCATCCCGACCCGACCGTAAAGCGCCGCTCGGGCTTGTTGGCGCCCACTTATGGCTCCTCCTCCACCCTCGGCTTTCAACTTACAACGCCCTATTACTGGAACATCGCGCCGCATCGGGACGCCACCTTCAAACCAAAATTCACCAGCGAAGAGGGTGTGGTTTGGGGCGCCGAATACCGCGAGCGCACCTTGACCGGCGACTATTCCGTCGACGCCAGCATTGCATATGGCGACGAGCGCGACGATGACGGGGCCAAAACCGGGAGCAGCGGATTTCGCGGCCATCTGTTCAGCGATGGCCAGTTTCAATTAGACCCGGTGTGGAACTATGGTTACGAGTTCGAGCGCGCGAGCGACGACACCTTCCTCAGTTTTTACCGCATCAATTCCCAAGATACGCTGACCACGCGGCCCTATATCGAAGGCATCAACGGCCGTAACTATGCGAGCGGCAACGCATATTTCTTTCAGGGACTCGAAATCGACGACGAGCAGGATCAAATTCCGTTCGTTCTGCCACTCCTTGATTTCAACCATCGGGGAACGCCCGGCGCGTTCGGCGCCTTTAACAGCTTCGACGCCAATTTCATGACGCTCCACCGCATCGATGGCGCCGACAGCCGGCGCCTCTCTTTGGAAGGTGGCTGGCACCTGTCGCATATCGGCCGCTCAGGCAGCGTCTACCGCCTGTCGGCGACGATTCGTGGCGACGCCTATCACGTCAACAATGTCGATACGGCGGGCACCGCACGCACCACCCATGCGCGGGGATTTACCGGCCGCCTGCGTCCCGAATTGATCGCCGAATGGCGACTTCCGCTCGTGCGCCGCACCGGAGCCATTCAGCAGTTGGTGGAGCCCATCATTCAGGGGATCCTGAGCCCTTATGGCGGCAACCCGGGCGAAATACCCAATGAGGACAGCCAGGATTTCGAATTCGACGATACCAAACTGTTCAGCAACAACCGCTTCACCGGGCTCGACCGGGTAGAGAGCGGCCCGCGCATCAATTACGGCCTGCGCTTTGGCTTTTTTGGCGCCGGCGGCGGCCGCACCCAAGGCATGATCGGCCAAAGCGCCCGCGTCAAAGAAGACGACACCTTTAACAAGGGCAGCGGTTTGGAGGAAAATTTTTCCGACTATGTGGGACGTATTCACATTTCGCCCGGGGACATATTCGATCTCGCCTATCGCTTCCGTCTGGCGCGGGATAATTTCGCTGCGCGGCGCAACGAAATCGATTTTGCGGCCGGGCCACGAGCCTTCCGGGTCAATATCGGATACGCGCTGTTGGAAGAGCAAATCCCGGAGAGCGATACTACCGCGTTTGCCAATCGGGAAGAAATCGCCGCCACCGCAGAGGCCCGGATCACTAGTTTTTGGCGCATTGGCGCCGGCACGCGGCGCGATTTGACGGGATCCGGCGGCACCATCAATTGGAACGGCGCCCTCACCTACGAGGATGAATGCCTGTTGTTCGCGACCCGGATCACTAAGAATTTCACCCGCGACCGGGACGTGCAACCGGAGACGAGCCTATTGTTTACAATTCAGTTTAAACATTTGGGTTAAGCCGGCAGTCTGGACGCGTATCCGGTCAAAGAAGGTTGCCGGAGAGCGCCAGAGGGTTATAAATCTGGCATAGAATGTTGAACAGGGTCGAAATATCGTCCATCCGAGCTGTCCTCGGGGCGGCGCTTCTGTTCGCGGCTGTGGTCGGTGCGCTGATTCAGCCGCAAAGTCCGGCGCGCGGGCAGGAGATCATGCGCATCGCTGCCGTGGTCAACGACGACGTCATTTCAATCTATGACCTGGCGGCTCGGGTCAAAATTGTCGTCGCGTCATCCAACTTGAGGGATGCGCCGGAGCTGCGCCGCCAAATCGCGCCCCAAGTCTTGCGTACGTTGGTGGACGAATATCTTCAAACCCAGGAAGCGGCCCGCCTGGATATCGCTGTTACCGAGCGCGATATTGAATTTACCATCGACCAGATCGAACAGAAGCGCGGAATGGGTGAAGGCGGATTCGACAAATTTGTACGCACCCACCGCCTGGACCGTGATGCGCTCCTCACCCAAATCAGAGCTGAAATCGCCTGGACAAAATTGATCAGGCGCCGGCTGAACTCGGCGATCTCAGTCGGTGAGGATGAGATCGACGAAGCTTTGGCACGTCTGGAAAACAGCCGCGGACAACCCGAATACCGGGTGGCGGAAATATTCCTTTCCATCGAATCGACCGCCCAGGAGCGGGAGATCATGAAAACGGCGGAGAATTTGCTCACGCAATTGCGCCAGGGTGCAGATTTTCGGGGCATCGCCCGCCAATTTTCGCAAAGCGCCACGTCGGCCGTCGGCGGCGATATCGGCTGGGTCATCCTCGGCCAATTGCCGGTTGAGATAGACACGATTTTGCCTGCCATGGCGCCGGGGGATATTTCGGACGTTGTCCACACGTTCGACGGCGTCCATATCATCAAGCTCATCGACAGGCGTACCGTTTTGACGGCGAACCCCTTGGATTCCCGTCTCCATTTGGCGCAGCTCATTGTCGAGGATTTCGGTGCCGACAGCGAGCCGGTGTTGGAACAAATCAGACTATTGCATGCTCAGTCGGAGAATTGTCCCGACATGCTACGCCAGACCGCCAATTTCACCTCTTCGCAATCAGGTGACCTGGGCGAACTCAGGCTTGGCGACATGCCGCAGGAGCTCAGTCAGGCCGTGCAAGATTTACAGGCCATGCAGTTAAGCGCGCCGCTTCCGTTCGGCCGTGGCTTCAGAATATTGATGGTCTGCAGTCGGGTAGAGGCCGAGGTCGAACTGCCGACACGCGAGTCGATGCGCCGGGATATCGGCAACCGGCGTCTGGAATTGCAGGCACGGCGCTATTTGCGTGATCTCCGGCGCACCGCATTTGTCGATTTTCGTGTCTGAAACGAGCGCGGATAACAAGATTGAGAGCCTTGCCGAAACGATATCTCGCCATGGCCTGAGCGCCCGCAAGTCTCTCGGCCAGCATTTTCTTCTCGACTCAAATCTGTGCGCAAGAATTGCCCGCGCGGCGGCGCCGCTCGACCAAGTGACGGTTCTGGAAGTGGGCCCCGGCCCCGGCGGCCTGACGCGCGCCATTTTGGAGGCCGGTGCCAAGCGTATCGTTGCGGTTGAGCGTGACAAGCGCTGTGTCGCCGCATTGGGGGAGCTTGTCCGCGCGTGGCCGGGGCGCTTGGAAATAATCGAGGCGGATGCGCTCAAAATCGACCTGAATGAGCGTCTTTCCGGACCGGTCAAGATCGTTGCCAACTTGCCTTACAATGTGGGTACGGCCCTGTTGATCGGCTGGCTCGGCGCACCGGAACGCTATGACAGCCTCACCCTGATGTTCCAGAAAGAAGTCGCGGCCCGACTGACCGCAGAACCGGCGACGAAAGACTATGGCCGTCTCTCCATATTGGCGCAGTGGCGTTGCGAAACGCGCCGTCTGTTCGATGTCAGCGCCAAGGCGTTCACGCCGCCGCCGAAGGTCACCTCCTCGGTGGTAGAGCTGATACCACGCTTAGCCCCGCTCTTTCCCGCTGCACCGTCGGCATTGAGCCGCGTGACTGCAGCAGCATTCGGCCAGCGGCGCAAGATGATGCGCGCCGCCTTGAAAGGACTGGTGGCCGATCCCGAAAAGTTTCTCAGCGCCAACGGGATCGATCCCCAGGCGCGTGCCGAAACTTTGGACATTGAAGCATTTTGCGCTCTCGCCCGCGCATTGCCGGAATCCAAAGAGCCCCCCGGAGAATAATATTACTTGCCTGCGTCAGCTCTTACCGGTATGTCCTCGCCCGCGATGACCAGATACTTCAAACAGCGACGACGACGCGCTTCGACACAATTCAAGGGTTAGCGCGCGGCGGAGGAACCCGCGGTGCGCCCCTGCCTTCGCACCACATTCCACCGTCGAAAGTTCGTGCCATGTTTGAAATCTCCCGCGAGGGGCCAATGGACGGTCCCGCTATCGAAACATTGTTGGATGCCGCCTTCGGTCCGGCGCGTCACGCCCTGCCTTCCTATTTCTTACGCGACGGCATTGACCCGGTCGCCGAGCTTTGCTTTGTCGCCCAGCAGCGCGGCGTCATCGTGGGCACAATTCGATACTGGCCTCTCGCCATCCCGGGCGCGCGGTCGGCGCTTCTCCTCGGCCCCATCGCGGTGGACGCGGCGCATGGCGATCTTGGCATCGGCAGCCGCTTGATCGAACACAGCCTTAGCGCGGCGCGCGCGCGCGGCCATGACGCCGTGGCGGCCATCGGCGCCGCCGGCTATCTCGGCCGTTTCGGATTTCATCCGGCGCTGGAATTCGCTCTCGAATTTCCGGCCGCGGTGGCGGCAGATCGATTTCATGCCTTGGAACTGATCCCGAACGCATTGCGCGGCGGTGGCGGCATGCTGGCACGGTCGAGCGGATAGAGGGCGCCGGACTTAGCTGCGGTCTTCGGTGAGGGAATTCACGAAGGCATCCAATCCGGTATAGCGTTCGCGGCGCGTGCGCTCGGCATTCAAAATGGCGCGCGCCGCGGCAACGCTGTCGTCAAGCGCCCGATTGATTACGATATGATCATATTCGCCGTAATGGCTCAATTCATCGACCGCCTTGGCCATGCGTGCGGCCACGACTTCGGCGCTGTCCTGGGCACGACGCATGAGGCGGCTTTCCAACTCGCTGAGCGATGGCGGCAGCACGAACACGCGCACGACGTCTTGCGGCACCGCTTGCGCCAATTGCTGCGCGCCCTGCCAATCGATATCGAAGATTACATCGAAGCCGTCGGCGAGCATTTCTTCGACCTGATCGCGCGGCGTGCCGTAACTATGTCCGAACACTTCCGCGTGCTCGAGAAATCCGCCCTGCGCTGCCATCTGATCGAACTTGGCTTGGCTGACAAAAAGATAGTCGCGCCCGTCCAACTCGTCGGGGCGCTTGGGCCGGGTTGTCGCCGAGACCGACATTCGCGTGCCCGGCTCGAGCTCAAGCAGCCGGCGTGCAATGGTGGTCTTGCCCGCGCCCGAAGGCGAAGAGAGGACGAACAGAATCCCGCGCCGGGCGATCCGCCCGAATTCGTCACTTCCCTCCCCGGCGCCGGCTTCACTCAATGTTTTGCACCTGCTCACGGAACTGATCGATCACGGCCTTGAGCTCGAGCCCGATGTCGCTCAATTGCGCGTCGTTGGATTTAGCGCACAGGGTGTTGGCCTCGCGGTTCAATTCCTGAGCCAGAAAATCCAGTTTGCGCCCGACCGCGCCGCCTTGCGACAACAACGCACCGGCGGCGGCAATGTGCGTTGCCAGGCGGTCCAATTCCTCGCGAACATCCGATTTAACGGCGAGGATCGCGAGTTCCTGGGCGAGGCGTTCCTCCAGCGCCGGCGCGCCAGCTTCCAAAAGCGCCGCAACCTGCGCAGCCAGGCGCGCCTTGGCCGCTTCCGGGCGCAATGACGCGCACTCTCCGGCACGCTGGCTGAGGCGCTCCATCTCTGCTAATTGCGCGCCGACGATTTCGCCCAGACTGGCGCCTTCCGCCGCGCGCGCTGCGGATAATTCGTCGAGCAACTCGTCCATGCTCGCCTCGATTGCCTTGTCACGCGCCGCGCAATCGTCGCCAGCCTCGATTTCGTCCACCGGCTCGATGACGCCGCGTAGCGCCAACAGGCCGTCCAGGCCAGGACGCTCAATGCCCTCGGCGCCGCGATACTCGCCGGCGAGCGCGATCAAATCGTCAAGCAGTTCCCGGTTCACCCGCACTTGTGACGTTCCGGCCTGGCGCGTGAGGCGCAAATTTATCGAGACATTACCGCGCTTGAAGCGGGCCGCCACAGCTTTGCGCAACGCCGGTTCAAGCGCTTCCAGGCCGTTGCCGAGCCGGCAGCGCAGATCGAGGCCGCGCCCGTTGACGCTCTTTGCCTCCCAAACCCAATCGGCAGTTCCGTCGCGCCCTTCGGCGCGGGCGAAACCTGTCATGCTGTGGACGCTCACTTTCGCTCCTCCGCCGCCTGCCGCCGGTCGCGTGGCGGACTATATACCTCGGGCGCAAAAGGCAACAACCGCGCCTTAACGCCGCAGCGGCCTATGCTAATCCGCCGCATTCTTTTGTTGCAGCTTCCGCCAGCGCGCGACATTTTTATTGTGCTCCGCGAGGGTCGCCGCGAAGACATGACCACCGCTTCCATCGGCAACAAAATACAGCGCCTCGGTGGCCATGGGGTTGAGCACGGCAGCCAGCGATTCGCGCCCGGGATGGGCGATCGGCCGGGGCGGCAAGCCTTTGTGCCGATAGGTGTTGAACGGGCTGTCCGCCGCCAGATCGTCTTTGCTCAAGGGGCGACCCAGAGGCGCCTCGCCGCCGGTCACGGCGAAGATCACCGTGGGGTCGGATTGGAGACGCATGTCCTTGCGCAGGCGATTGACGAACACCCCCGCCACCTGCGGGCGTTCCGCCGCGAGTGCGGTTTCCTTCTCGACGATCGAGGCCAGCACCAACGCTTGTTCCGGCGTGTCGAACGGCAAATTCTCAGCACGGTTCGGCCACAACTCGGCCATGAGTCTATGCATGCCCGCTTCCATGCGGTGGATCAAATCCGTCCGGCTGTCTCCTCGGCGATAAAAATAAGTCTCCGGGAGAAGCGCGCCCTCGGGCGGAATTTCCGCCATGTCGCCAGCCAGCGCCTCGGCGCTTTCGAGCAAGCGACCGATGTCGGCGCTGGTCACACCCTCGGGTATGGTCAAGCGGTGCTCCACGATCCTTCCCGCGCGTATGATTTCCATCGCCTGGCGTGGCGTCACACCGGGTGGAAATACATACTCTCCAGCCTTTAACGCACTGCTGTGCCCGCTTTGCCACACGCCGACGGCAAACACGTTGGGGTCCTCCACCACGCCCGCTTCATAAAGTGCCTCGGCGATCTCCCAGACGCCACTTCCCGGCGCAAGCATCAGGGTACGCGGCGTGTCCAGCGTATTGGCCGATTCGAAATTTTGGTCGAGATATATCCAGCCGGCGATGCAGGCCGCAACAACAATGACGATGGATGCGACAATCCAGATTAGCGCGCGCCGATACGGTGCGGCCAAAGCCATTGTCGCTTAAGCGGCCTCGCCGATGATCAATGTGGCGTTGGTTCCGCCAAATCCAAAAGAGTTCGACATGGCGCGGCTCACTTTGCGCTCCTTGGCGACCAGCGGCACAAGATCCAAATCGCAGCCCTCGGAAGGGTCCTCGAGATTAAGCGTCGGCGGAACGACGCCGTTCAGGATCGAGAGGATGGAAAAGATGCACTCGACACTGCCGGCGGCGCCCAGGAGGTGGCCGATCGAGGATTTCGTCGACGACATCGAGATGCGATCCGCGTCGGCGCCGAACAAGCGCTTGACGGCGTTCAATTCGATCTCGTCGCCGAGCGGCGTCGAGGTGCCATGGGCGTTGACATAGTCGATATCGCCGGGATTGAGGCCGGCGCTCTTCAGCGCCCGGCTCATCGATTTGAAGCCGCCGGCGCCGTCCGGCGCCGGCGCGGTGATGTGATAGGCGTCGCCGCTCATGCCGTAGCCCAATATCTCAGCGTAGATATTGGCGCCGCGCTTCTTGGCGTGCTCATACTCCTCGAGCACCACCACACCGGATCCCTCGCCCATCACGAATCCGTCGCGCGCCTTGTCCCACGGGCGCGACGCCCGCTCGGGCTCGTCGTTGAAATTTGTGGACAGCGCACGCGAAGCCGAGAAACCGGCAATTCCGAGGCGGCAGATGCCGGCTTCGGCGCCGCCCGCCACCATGACGTCGGCATCGTCCAGCATGATCAGGCGCGACGCATCGCCGATCGCGTGCGCGCCGGTTGAGCATGCGGTGACGACGGAATGATTGGGTCCCTTGAAGCCGTATTTTATCGAAATATGGCCGGATGCCAGATTGATCAAGCTGGATGGAATGAAAAACGGGCTGAGCCGTCGCGGGCCCTTCTCATGCACCAGAATTGCGCCCGTTTCGATGGTTTGCAGCCCGCCGATGCCGGATCCGATCATGACGCCGCTGCGGTCCTGGTCTTCCTCGCGCTCCGGTTTCCAGCCCGAATCCTCGACCGCCTGGACGGCGGCGCCGAGCGCAAAGATGATGAACTTGTCCATCCGCCTGGTGTCTTTGCTGGAGACGTATTTCACCGCATCGAACTGGCCGGCCGCTTCGCCGGTGGGCACCGGCGCCGCGATCTTGGCAGGCAGATCGGAGACATCGAAGCTGTCGATGCCGCGGACGCCGGATTCGGATTCGAGCAGACGCCCCCAACAATGGTCGACGCCATCGCCAAGCGGCGTGACGAGGCCCATACCGGTGACAACCACGCGTCTCATGATTCGCGTTCCGTGCTCTGAACGTTGCCCGGATGCGGACTCTGTGAAGCGGCCATCGGCCGGTCCTTCTGGAGCAGCGCAGCCGGTATCAGGTGATTTGCTCGATGTAATTGACCGCGTCTTTGACGGTCAGGATTTTCTCCGCTGCGTCATCCGGAATTTCGCACCCGAATTCTTCTTCGAAGGCCATGACAAGCTCGACCGTATCGAGGCTGTCGGCGCCCAGATCATCAATAAAACTGGCGCCGTCCGTCACTTTATCTTCGTCGACGCCCAAATGTTCGACGACAATCTTCTTAACCCGTGCCGGGATATCATCACTCATTAAACATTCCCTCGGATGTTGCTTGGCGATCCGTTGAACGAAAGGATTATATGTTCAAACGCTGGCAGGCATAGCCTTGAAATTATCGCGTCAAAGACAAATCTTGGCACGACTCCGGGGCGATTCCCCGCCGGCGCGGGCGCTAGTTAACACACTTTCCGGTGCATTGCCACAAGTCAACGCACGGACCTCGCTGGCGCTCAGAACATTGCCATGCCACCATTGATATGGAGCGTCTGGCCGGTCACGTAAGCGGCCTCGTCGCTGGCCAGATAGACGCAGCCCGCCGCCACGTCATCCACCGCGCCAATATGCGCCGCCGGTATGGCCGCGACGATGCGCTCGCGCTGTCCTTCGTTCAGCGCTTCGGTCATGGCGGTCTCGATAAATCCCGGGGCTACGCAATTCACCGTCACGCCGCGGCTCGCGACTTCGGCCGCGAGTGCCTTTGCCAGCCCCGTCAAACCGGACTTGGAAGCTGCGTAATTGGCCTGCCCCGGATTTCCGGTTGCGCCGACCACGGATGTAATAAATAGAATTCGCCCCCAGCGCGCCTTCATCATGCCGCGGAGCGACGCGCGCGCGAGCCGGAAACCAGCGCCTAGATTGACGTCGATGACATCCTGCCACTCAGCATCTTTCATCCTGAAAGCCAAATTGTCGCGCGTGATGCCGGCGCAATGGACCAGAATCTCCGTGCCACCCATCGTCTCGGCGGCACGTCCCGGTAGGTCCCCCACCGATTGCGGGTCGCTCAGGTCGCAGGGTATGGCATGCGCGCGTGCGCCAAGATCCGCCGCGAGCTGGTTCAGCACCTCTTCCCGGCTTCCCGATAGCGCCACTTCGGCGCCTTGCGCGTGCAATGCGCGGGCGATCGCGGCGCCAATGCCGCCGGTCGCGCCGGTCACCAAAGCCCGTTTTTCCGTCAGATCGAACATTCCGCTTCCTCGCTCACAATGATTTTAGAAATTTATCAACATCTTCAGTTCCGCCAATCGCAACCGCATCCAATTCCGGATCTATGCGCCGCGTCAGAGCCTTTAGAACATTCCCGGCGCCGGCATCGACCAGAAATTCAACGCCCTCAGCGCGCATCGCCACCACACATTCGCGCCACCGCACCATCGCCGTCACCTGACGTTCGAGCAGATCGCGTATCTCATCCGGTTCGCGCACCGGCCGGGCGCTGACATTGGCAAATACCGGGATGGAAGGCTGGCGGATGTCCACCGACTTGAGGGCCGTGGCCATGATTTCGGCGGCAGGCGCCATCAGAGGGCAGTGAAAGGGCGCGCTCACCGGCAGAAGGACCGCTTTTCGCACGCCTTTCTCTCCGGCCAGCGCCACGGCGCGGTCGATTGCCGTCTTACTGCCGCTGAGCACGACTTGTCCGGGCGCGTTGTCGTTGGCGAGCACGCACACTTCATCCGCCGCGGCCTCGTCGGCGATTTCCTTGGCCAGCGCCAGATCGGCGCCCAACAAGGCCGTCATCGCGCCTTCGCCGACCGGTACCGCCTTTTGCATAGCCTCACCACGCAGGCGCAGGAGTCGCGCGGCATCGTCAAGAGAAAGGGCGTCAGCCGCGGCGAGGGCGGAATATTCGCCCAGCGAGTGGCCGGCGACGGCATCGGCCAATTCGGCGATCTTGCGTCCGCTTTCGCTCTCGATCACCCGAATCACCGCCACTGACATCGCCATCAATGCCGGCTGCGTGTTACGGGTTAGGCGCAATTCCTCGTCGGGTCCGTCAAAAATGGTCGTCGAAAGCCGCTCTCCCAACGCCTCGTCCACCTCCTCGAAGACCGCACGCGCGGCGGCGAATGCGCGCGCCAAATCCTGCCCCATGCCAACCCTTTGCGACCCCTGTCCTGGAAACACGAATGCTCGCTGCACGTCCGGATAATCTCCCTGGTTTGTGCCCCCGATCCGTTCACCGGGCGGGCAAAGGTTGACCGCGCTCCCAGCCCTGTCAAGCGCCCTTGCACGGCACGGGCAATCCTGTATAGTGCGGCGCCTCGGCAGCGCTGCGAGCAGAATGTTTGCGGCGGTTTTCGCCTATTTGAAAGGCCCAATTCGGGCTTTGACAGGTACGAGATACGCGCCGAGCGTTTAAGGAATTTGAGGAGAAGCCTCCACATGCCGCTCTACGAGAGCACGTTAATTGCGCGCCCGGACATATCGGGACAACAGGTCGAGGGCCTGTCCGAACAATTTCAGGAAATCGTCCGCGACAATGGCGGCGCGGTGGCGAAGACCGAATATTGGGGCTTGCGCAGCCTGACTTACCGAATCAAGAAGAACCGCAAGGGCCACTATCTGCACATGCAGATCGATGCGCCGGCGGCGGCAATCGCCGAGATGGAACGCAATATGCGCATCAACGAAGATGTGATGCGCTATTTGACAATCAAGGTCGACGCGCTCGATCCCGAGCCTTCTGCGGTGATGCAGTCGAAAGGATCCCGTGACAGCCGCGGCAGGGGCGAATACCGCAGCCGCGGTGGCGAGCATGGCGGCGGGCGGCGTGACGGGCCGGTGGGTTCGTCGGATGCGGCGAGCTCGGAAAAACCCGCGGCGGCCAAGGCGGATGAGGACACCGGAGCAGCCAAGACCGAGCCCGAGACCGAGACAAAAGCAGTTGAAGATTGAGCCGAGAGCGGAGTTGAAGAATGGGTGATATGTCAGAAGGCCGCGGTGGCGGCGACGCAGGCGGATATGCCAGACGCGGTGGCCCGCGCGGCGGTGGCGGTGGCGGCGGCGGAAATCTACCGTCGGTGTCCTTTCCCCGCAGGCCGTTTTTTCGCCGCCGCAAATCCTGCCCGTTCAGTGGCGCTCATGCCCCGAAAATCGATTACAAAGATACCAAAATGCTGTCCCGCTTCCTGTCCGAACGCGGCAAGATTGTGCCCAGCCGCATCACCGCCGTGTCGGTCAAGAAACAGCGCGAACTGGCCCGCGCCATCAAGCGCGCCCGGCATTTGGCGCTCTTGCCCTACGTCATAAAATAAGCGCCGGATTGGACGACAGGTCTGAGCCGGCGGCACGTGCCATCTAGGAGTCGTTAGCCATGGATATCATCTTGCTCGAGCGCATCGAGAGTCTTGGCGGCCTGGGCGAAATCGTCCGCGTCAAGGATGGCTACGCGCGAAATTTTCTCCTGCCGCAAAGAAAAGCGCTGCGCGCCACAGAAGAGAACAAGGAACGTTTCGAGCACGAGCGCGATGCGCTGGAAAAGATTAACGATGAGCGCCGCGACACCGCACTTTCCAGCGCCGACCAGATCGAAGGCAAGGATTTTGTCCTCATCCGCCAGGCCAGTGACACATTGCAGCTTTATGGCTCCGTCACCGCGCGCGATATCGCCGACGCGATCATCGCCTCCGGCGTCGACATCAAGCGCCAGCAGGTGCGTCTCGACCGGCCCATCAAGACGCTCGGCATTTTTGAAGTGCGCGTGGCGATTCATCCGGAGGTAATCGTCACCGTCAAAGCCAATGTGGCGCGCTCCGAGGAAGAGGCCGACACCCAAGCCAAAGGCGGCTCCATCCTGCCGGCGCATGAGCAGGAGGCTCTGGACGAGCAGGCCGCGGTGGAGGCCGCGCGTGAGACAGCCGCCAAGGCGGCGGAGGCTGTGTTCGAAGAGCCGGATAAGGAGTTGCAGGCGATGGTCGAATCCGAAGAGCCTTCGGAGGCTGAAAGCAACGCGCAGCCCCAACCGGATGGGCCCAGCGAAAGTGACGCAGGCGACGCAACCGCCGAAAAGGCGGAATCCACAGACGGCTGACCCCTGAGCTGGAAGCAACGCCATGATCTGCGGGGTTCTTTTTAAGGCATTGATGAGTTGGGGCACGCTTCGCGTCTACGATGCGCGTGGCAAATTGCATGAATTTGCCGGCGCGCCGGGACCCCAAGTCACGTTCCGATTGCACGACAGGTCGCTCCACTACAAGATCTTCTGGAATCCCCGCCTCGCCATCGGCGAAGCCTATATGGACGGCACCCTGACGATCGAAGATGGCGACCAGATCATCGATCTGATCGATTTGATGGGCACCAATCTCACCAAGCTGGAATCAACTAAGGTGGTTAAGTTGCGCAATTGGCTGACTCCGTTGGTGCGGCCGATTCAACAGTACAATCCGGTCGGCAGGGCGCGCAAAAATGTGGCCCATCATTACGACCTCTCGGACGAATTGTTCGACCTTTTCCTCGATAGCGACCGGCAATATTCCTGCGGCTATTTCGAGACCCCGAACGACAGTCTGGAGCAGGCGCAATTGGCGAAAAAACATCATCTGGCGTCGAAGCTGTTGCTCGACCGCCCGGGCCTCAAGATGCTCGATATCGGATGCGGTTGGGGCGGGCTCGGCATTTATATGCATCAGCAGGCGGGCGCCGAGGTGACCGGCCTCACGCTCTCCACCGAACAGCGCATCTATGCCACCGAACAGGCGGAAAAACTCGGCATCTCGGATCATGTGCGCTTCGAACTGCGCGACTATCGCCTGGAGACCGGCAGCTATGACCGCATCGTTTCGGTCGGCATGTTCGAGCATGTCGGCTTCAAATATTACAGCCAGTTCTTCAACAAACTGAAAAACCTGCTGACCGAAGACGGCGTGGCGGTGTTGCATACCATTGCCCGCTGGGACGGCCCGAGCGTCACCAATCCGTGGCTGCGCAAATATATTTTTCCCGGCGGCTACACCCCATCTCTGTCGGAAATATTCGCGGCCATCGAACCGACCGGCCTGAAAGTGCTCGACATGGAAATTCTCCGCCTCCATTACGCCGAGACGCTCAAACGCTGGTCGCGAAATTTCCGCGCCAACCGCGACAAGGTGAAGGCGATATACGATGAGCGATTCTGCCGCATGTGGGAGTTCTATCTCGCCGGAGCGGAAACCGCGTTTCGCCGCCAAGACCATATGATCGCGCAACTGCAGATCGCCCGCGAGCAGGACGCCGCGCCGCTCACGCGCGACTATTTGGTCGATTGGAAACGCGCCCACCCGCTTTGAGCGCCGCGCCGACCAGAGTTATCCCCGCTATTCAAGCAAAATACCCCCATGATTTTGCGGCTTGGCACGCGCGGCTGTATCAAAACTACGGCGCTTTGATGTATAAGGATTCATGGCGACGGGCAGCGTAATCAACAGCATTCAGGAAGACGACGGACAGCTTCCCAGCTATCGCACCCTGCCGCATAACCTCGAAGCCGAGCAAGCGCTCCTCGGCGCCATTCTGATCAATAACGAGGCGCTCAACCAGGTCGCGGCCTTCCTTGAGCCGGCACAATTTTATTTGCCGGTGCATGGCCGCATCTTCGAGGCCGTTCTCAAGATGATCGAACGCGGGCAGATCGCCAGCCCAGTCACTCTCAAGCATTATTTCGACAATGACGATTCGCTTTCCGATGTGGGCGGCGCGCAATATCTCGCCCGCCTGGCCGGCTCCGCCGTGACGATCATCAATGCCGAGCATTATGGCCGCGCCATTTATGACCTGGCGATGCGGCGCGAGTTGATCGGAATCGGCGAAGATATGGTGAACGAGGCGTATGACGCCTCGCTCGATGAAAGCGCCACCGCGCAGATCGAGAATTCCGAACAGAAATTGTTCAGTTTGGCCGAGGATGGCGGCGCCGAAGGCGGCTTCCGGCCCTTTGACGGGCCGCTTCGCATCGCCCTCGACATGATCACTCAGGCATGCAAGCGCGACGGCCATCTCAGTGGCACCACCACCGGCTTTTTCGATATGGACAAGCTCTTGGGCGGCCTGCATGCGTCCGATTTGATCATTCTCGCCGGCCGTCCGGGTATGGGGAAGACCGCGCTCGCGACCAACATCGCCTTCAATGCAGCGCGTGCGTTCAAGCAGGAAAAGGACGCGCAGGGAAATATCCTTGCCGAGCACGGCGCCAAAGTCGGATTCTTTTCTCTGGAAATGTCATCTGAGCAGTTGGCGACGCGGATTTTGGCCGAGCGCGCTGAAATTTCCTCGGAAAAACTGCGCCGCGGCGAATTAAGCGACAGCGAATTCAGCAAAGTGGTGCGCGCCAGCCAGGAAATCGAGAGCCTGCCCAAAACAGATCGCCGCCGTGTCCTCACCCGGGTCATAGCCCTTGCTGATCAGCCCCGCCCTCCCGGATGCGTGAAACTCTCCGCCGATGAGAAGTACCGGATTCGTCAGGGGCGCTACCGCATCCTCTACAGCATCGAAGACCGCGACCTCCTTGTGCAGGTGGTCAAGGTCGCCCATCGCCGCGAGGCTTACCGCTAAAGGACTGCGCAGTCACCTGCCGTTCACTCCGCCGATGGAAACGCCGAGGTGAACAGGTACAACTCCTTCACCTCGTCCGCACTCAGGGCGCGGTTGTAGAGGTGGATTTCGCAGATAATTCCGAAGTCGTCTTTTGGGATATCGGCTTTTTGCCCTAGACTCGACCTGCCCTTTTCGCATTTGCCAG
>PTKB01000010.1 GCA_002937555.1 Alphaproteobacteria bacterium MarineAlpha10_Bin2
CGAGCAATAGGCATCTATGGCGGCGTCGCCTAACGGCGCCCATTTCGCCACCCAGCCGGCCAGAACGTCCTTGTTGCCGTCGGTCTCCGCGGCAAAGGCGACCAGCGCCTCGGTCCAGCGGCGCGAGCGTTCATTGTCTGTCTGATGGGCATCCATCAGTTGATGCAGCAGGCCATCGCCCGCGCGCCGGGCGGCGTTGCCGAGCTGGCGCACAAAGGCTTCGTCAATGGCAGGCTTGGCGACCAGATTGAGGGCGGTGAAATGCTCGCCCCAGTCATAGGCGACCAATGTGCGCTCCATCAGTTCGCGAAATCCCTGCCAGGCGGCGTGGCCTTGCCAATGACCGTTTTCGCCATCGACGAATCCCAAATCGGGCGAGCTGTTCGACAGCTCCCTGGTGCGGTAGGCGATGCGCGACACCCAGCGCAATTGATCGGCCGATTGGAGCATAGCGCAGTTGATGATGGTGCTGGCCGGCGCCATTTGCACCAGATAGGCAGAGCCCATCTGCACCGCATGCAGCAAATAACGGCCCGGCGTGTATAGCGCCGCGAGATGCTCCAGCCAGGCGGCGCTCAAACCGGCGTCATGTCCGTTAGCGTTGTGTTTGTCCAGCAACCCATCGACATAAGTCTCTTGGCCGTCCTGCATGATGTTGTAGGTGCGGTAGACCATCTCGTCGGGATCGCGGAAGGCGTCCCAGTCGGCATGCTTGAGCGGCGAGGCGTCGCGGTATTTTAAATACCATTGGTTCATAGGTACGCCAGGCGCCATCGCCCAGGGAATTTCGTCGTCGGTGCTCCACAACAGGTTGGTTGAAACGATTTCATATTCGCTCGGCCGCTTGCGTTGGCCGGCGAGGTGGCTCCACGTCTTGAGCGGTTTGAGATCGGGGGAATCAGTCATAGCCCATCACAGCGTTTTCTCGAGATAGAAGCGCATGTAAGTATCGGTGGTTTCGATGCGCCCGGCGAATGAAGTGAGATTCACTTCGACCTCGGGCATGGTGATGGGGCGGCCCAATGCCTCGGACAGGGTCTCCTGGCGAATGAAACATTCGCCTTCGGTCTCGACCCGCACGTAAGCGATGCGGTTCTCGATGACAAATTCCTTGCCGGGATTGTCCTGTTGCATAGCTTCCACCACGGCATCGGCGACTTCGCCGGCGCGTAGCACCGGGCCAACCGAATTTCGCCGCGCGTCGTCCGAGCCGCTCATATCCCCGTCCTCGTGTATTCGCCGCGATTATGCATGGGCAAACTTCACTTCGATCCCGGCGACATCGACCAGCACGTCCTCGCCTTCGATTTTGACCGGATATTTGGCCAGTTCCGCATGGGTCGGATTGACGCCTTTACCGCTCACCACGTCAAATTGCCAGAGATGCATGCAGCAGGTCAGCTCATTGCCCTCCAACTCGCCTTCGACCAAATCGACTTCCTGATGCGGGCAGATCGACTGAACGGCATGGACTTCCCCGCCCATGGTATGGACCAGCAGGATCTCGGTGCCGTCGACCTCGAAAGCCTCCATCTCTCCCTGCCACACATCGCTCAGGCTACAAACTTTCGTAAATGCCATGCTACGCCGCGCCCGGATCAGTGAAATAGATATCGATACATTCGTAATGTTTGAGGCCGGCTTCGCCGACGGTCATGTTGCGCGGCCAGGGCTCGGCATCGTCGCCATCCGTGGTCGGGCGGATACGGAGAATTTTGCCCGGCTGGTCGGCGACATGAAGCCCGATTGAGTGATACGCGCAGGCGGCCGCGAGCGCGTCCATATCCTGTGCCGGCTCGGCTTCGACCACTTTGACATGGCAGTCAAATTGAAAGCGCGAGAGGATCGGAAAGGCCGACATCGGCGCGTCCCCCTATTCCGCCGCCTGGTTGCGGAAGCCGTCGACCCAACTGTAATCATGGCCGTCACGGCCGCCTTCGCTCACCACGCCAATGCCCATATAGGTGAGGACATTGTCCAGCGTGGGCGGATCGATCTCTCCGGAATACATTCGGTCGACGATGGATTCGTGATGCTTGTAGCGCTCCGGATCGGTGGTGAAGATCCAGCGGCACGGCTCAGTGCAGAAGTTATAACGCCGGCCGTCATGCTCCAATTGCAGCACACGCGCCTTCCAAGCCGGGCCCGGCCGGTTGGAAATCGGAATTTGACACATGTTGCAGATAATCGGGATGCATTCGGGATGTGTCTTCTCTTCCCGGTCGTTCAGGAGATTGTCGGTGATGACATCCCAATAGGTGCCGAAGCTGTCATTCCAGCCGGGATATTTTTCTTCCAGCCATTCGCGCTCGCGCGGGCCCACGGCGCCCGGCGGATTCCACCAGACGGTCGGGCGCCAC
The DNA here is from genome assembly GCA_002937555.1 of Alphaproteobacteria bacterium MarineAlpha10_Bin2. GTDB lineage: Bacteria > Pseudomonadota > Alphaproteobacteria > UBA828 > UBA828 > PTKB01. The sequence goes on from PTKB01000010.1 coordinate 2,361, forward strand.
GACCAAATTCCGCCCTGCTGGCAATGATGGTGGTTCTCGATATCGTCCTTTAGCAGATCCCAATACCAAGGCGTCTCGAGGCCGAGGTCGCGTACCTGGCGGTCATATTGGCGGATGATCCATTCATGCATGAATTCCTTGAACGACATGTGGCGCTGCTCAAGCGGGATGTAATAATCCATCGGGATGCCGACGGTGATGGCGAACAGCCGCCACATTCGCCAAAAGGCCACATCCACGGCTAATTGCGCCTCTTTTTTCTTGCCGTTCTTGATCATGATCTCGATCGCCGGCGAGCCGAGCTGGGCGTGACGTGCCTCGTCGGATTGGATGCTCGTGATCAAGTTAGCGAAAGTGAAATCGCCCATGTTCGCCGCATCGGTCGAGAGGCCCACCATCTGCAGATTGGTCAATCCGGTCTCGAAAGCGAAAGACACCATGACCGCGCCGGTCACCGCGTCGCGGCACATCATGATATCGTCCATGGCGTGACGGCCGCCCAGTATCGCCCAATTTTTAGTGTGCGCTGCTTCATGCGCCCAATCATATTGGCGATCGCGCGGCAACAATTCGTGCGGAAAGAACAGTTGTAGCTGGGCGTGGCGCAACTCATCGAGCATGCCGTAGGTGGCCATGTTGCGCATCGATGGCGAAGGGCCAAAGCGCACCATGCGGGCCTGGAATTGGCTGGCCTGATATTCGGTCAAAGCAACGGCGCCGTAATGCAGCTTGAGAACGGCAGCCCAGCCCTCATCGGCCTCGTCATGAAATTTGGAACGCGACAACGCCGCCTTCACGGAATAAGCGGAGGAATCCTTCTCGCGCTGAACCTTGACATATTCCCGGTAGGAAACCTTGTAGGGCTCGTCGAACGTCTCCCATTCCGCTTCCGGAATGCCATAAGGATCGCTTAGTTCCGCTGGAAACATATCGTCGCGCGAGACAAATCCCGGCGACCAATTCGTATCGCGTGCAATGTCGTACCAATCCGAACGATCCAATAGCGCCATAATCTTCTCCTAGAGCAGTCGCATCGCTGTCAATATTATTCCCGGTCCCCGAAAAAGCCAGCGTCATATGCGTCTTCGACTTGACGGCGAGCGGGATAAACCCTTAGACCTCGAATGGACGATAATTTGAAAGAGGCGGAGCCATGACAACAGGCAACATCAAATTTCTATTCGACGGGCCGGAAGATGCGGAACTGACCGTCGTTCTCGCGCACGGCGCCGGCGTGCCGATGGATGCGCCCTTCATGAACACATTTGCCGAAGGTATCGCCAACGCCGGGCATCGCGTGGCGCGCTTTGAATTCCCCTATATGCAAAGACAGCGCAGCGAGGGCAAGCGCTTCCCGCCGAGCCCGGCGCCGGTGTTGGTCGAACGTTATCTTGCGGTGGTCGGCGCACTCGGCGGCGGGCGGGGACTGGTGATCGGCGGTAAATCGCTCGGCGGACGCATCGCCACTCTGATCGCCAACCAAGTGCAGGCAAAAGGCGTTGTCTGCCTGGGCTATCCGTTTCACCCGCCGGAAAAACCGGAGAATGTCCGCATCGAGTATTTGAAAAACATCGAGGCGCCGACGCTGATCCTGCAAGGCGCCGAGGACCCGTTCGGCGCGCCGGAGGAAGTCGCCGAATACGGCCTGCCGGACAATGTGAAAATCACCTGGCTCGACGGCGGCGATCACCATCTCGCGACGCCGGAGGATTCGGACATCAGCGACGAACAAAACTGGGCCGAAGGCGCGACCGCCATCGCCGAGTTCGCTACAGGATTGTCGCAAAGTTCTCAACCCGATCTTAACGCCGAGCCTGTAGATTCATCTCCCCCGGATTAAATTTTCCTCACTTTGCCGGCTTGACTGCCCGGTATCGCTTGGTTATTCACGCACCGGGTGGAGTGATTGAAACGACCGCCGGGGCGCAATGCCCGGCGCAGGAAGGAAAAAAATATGCCTTGGGATTTAGGTCTGCCGTTGCTCGTCTGCTTGGCGACGCTCTTACTTTTTATCGGCATTTACTATGCGGCCAAGACACTGCTGACCGATCCGCGTGGCGAAGAAGAAAGCGAATAGCTCCTCCTCCCAGAAATTTGTTAGTCTGCCTCCGGTGAAAGCGCTGGAGAGCGTATGAACAGTGACGTGGGCTGGGCATTGCTCGGCGACTGGAACTATCCGACGGCAATCCGCTTCGGCAACGGGCGGATCGAAGAACTGCCCGATGCCTGTGCCAAGCTCGGCATCTCCCGCCCGCTCCTCATCACCGACCCCGGCCTGGCTGAGAGCGACATGGTGCGAAGTGCGCTTGCGCACTGTACGGAGTCCGGGCTGCCCGCTTTGCCGTTCTCAGAATTGTCGTCCAATCCGGTGGGCGAGAACGTCGCTGATGCGGTCGTTGCATATCGCGCCGGCAGCCATGACGGAGTTATCGGTTTCGGCGGCGGCAGCGCGATGGATGTCGCTAAGGCGGCGGCCCTGATGGTCGGACAACGCAACCCGATTTGGGATTTCGAGGACCGCGAAGACTGGTATCTAAGGGCCGACGCTAATTCCATCGCTCCGGTCGTGGCGGTTCCGACGACGGCGGGCACGGGCTCGGAAGTGGGCCGGGTGGCAGTCATCACCGACGAGGACAAGCGCTGCAAGAAGCTCATCTTCCATCCCAAACTGATGCCGGGCGCTGTCATCCTCGACCCGGCTTTAACGCTCAGCCTGCCCGCCAATCTGACCGCGGCGACCGGGATGGACGCGTTGGCGCATAATTTAGAGGCCTATTGCGCGCGCGGATTTCACCCAATGGCCGATGGCATCGCGCTTGAAGGCATGCGATTAATCCGCGACTGGTTGCCCTCCGCGGTGCGCGACGGCTCGGACCTCTCCGCCCGGGCGCATATGCAAATCGCCTCGACCATGGGCGCGACTGCATTTCAAAAAGGCCTCGGCGCCATTCATGCGCTCAGCCATCCCGTGGGCGCGCTTTATAACGCCCATCATGGCCTCACCAATGCCGTGTTCATGCCCTACGTGCTAGCCTTCAACCGCCAGGCCATCGACGAACGGATGGTACGCCTCGCGCGATTTCTGGATCTGCCCGGAGACGGCGTGGACGCCGTCATGGATTGGGTTTTAGCGCTTCGCCAAGAGATCGGCATACCGCACAGCCTGGTCGATCTCGGGGTTGCGGAAAGCGGTGTGGCGGAATTGGTGGCTTTGGCCGAAATCGATCAGGCGCGCGCCGGCAACCCGCGCAATCTCTCGACAGAGGACCTCACGCGATTGTTCATCGACGCTATTCAGGGCGAGGTGACGGCGCGTTAAAGCGCGAGATTGTCGATCAGGCGGGTCCCGCTAAGGCGCACAGCGGCCAGCAAGCGCGCGCCTTCCTTGGCCTCCGATAGCGGCGTAAGGCTTTCGCCGTCACACAAGGCGAGATAATCGATCCCGTCAAAGCCCGCTTCGCGCAGCGAGATCATGCCGCGCTCGATTTCAGCGATGACGGCGCCGCCGCCTCTCAGACGCGCTGCGGTGTCATGGAGAATTTCGTGAAGGCGCGCGGCGATAGTGCGCTCCTCAGGCGACAGATAATCGTTGCGCGACGAACAAGCCAAGCCGTCCGCCTCACGCACCGTCGGTATGGCGAGAATGTCGCTCGGGATGTCGAGGTCTCGCACCATGCGGCGCACTACCTGGAGCTGCTGGTAATCCTTCTCACCAAAGACGGCGATGTCAGGCAGGCATTGCAGCAGCAATTTGCAAACCACCGTGGCGACGCCGGTAAAGAAATGCGGCCGCGCCGCGCTCTCCAGCCCAGCGCCGGGGCCGGCCACGTTCAGTGACGTCGCGAATCCCTCTCCATACATGTCCGCCACCACGGGCATGAACACCAGATCGACGCCGGCAGCCGCCAATTTCTTTAAATCATCCGCTTCGTCGCGCGGATAGGCAGCGAGATCTTCGGCCGGCGCAAATTGCGTCGGATTGACAAAGATGCTGACGACGGTGCGCGCCGCTGCCTCGCCCGCCGCCGCGACCAGCGCCATATGCCCGGCATGGAGCGCGCCCATGGTCGGCACCAGGGCGACGCGATGGCCGTCACGATGAAATCCCGCGACCGCTTCGCGCAGATCGGCGACGCTGCGAACAATTGCCGGTGATGTCTGGTCGTGCGCTTTCGCGCGACCTCCGGGCATGGCGTCAGGCGCCGCGCCGCCCCTTGGCTGTGGACGCGCCGCTAGCTTCGGAAGAAACCGCCGCCAGGCGCGGCTTGGCACCGCTTCCCTTTGCCGGCGGATTGAAGCAATGCTCGGCCGCGGGGAAGCGCCGGGCGCGCACATCCTCGGCATATTGTCCGATCGCTTTGCTCAGCCCGTCGCCAAGTTCGGCATAGCGCTTGGCGAAGCGCGGCGTGAAATCACCGCCCAGTCCGACAATATCTTCGGTCACCAGAATTTGCCCGTCGCACGCCGGCGACGCGCCAATGCCGATGGTCGGCACTTTCAATTCTTCCGTCAGTGAGCGCGCCAGCGTCTCTACCGTGTTCTCGATAACGATGGCGAAGGCGCCGGAATCGGCAATCGCACTAGCGTCGGCACGGATGCGTCGGGCACCGTCGTCGGTTTTGCCTTGTACGCGGAAGCCGCCGGAGGCATTTACCGATTGCGGCATCAGGCCAATATGGCCCAGAACCGGCACGCCGCGCGCGGTAAGAAAGCGCACGGTATCCGCCATTTCCACGCCGCCTTCGAGTTTGACCCCGCTACAGCCGGTTTCCGTCATCACGCGGGCTGCGGAGCGGAATGCCGCTTGCGGCGATTCCTGATAGGACCCGAAAGGCAGATCGACGATCACGCAAGCGCGCTCCGTGGCACGCACCACGGCAGCACCATGCGCCACCATCATGTCGAGGGTAACGCCGACTGTGGTGTCCATGCCGTAGAGCACCATGCCGAGCGAGTCACCGACCAAAATCATATCGGTATCCGCATCGAGGGCCCGCGCCATCGGCGCGCTATACGCCGTCAGGCTGACGATCGGGCGGCTCCCCTTCATGGCGGCCAGATCGCGCACGTTCAAGCGGCGCTCGCGGGTTTGAGTTGACATTGGAATCCTCTCCTTTTCGGGACGGTCCGCAATATTGCAACGCAAAACAGATTCTGTAATTATTTTTGGCCAAAATCAGCCAAATGTCCACCCAAATGTTGCGTCGCAATATAATTGTTTCGCGGACGCGAACTCAGATTAGTTTGCGCTCTACCCGGTAGCGGCCGTTTTCGTAGCGCATCAAGCCCTCTTCAAGCAGGTGATGATTGATCGGCCCGACGTCGCTCGCCGGCTCCAGGTTGCGCTCGGCGACGTAGGTATAGTTGTCGGACTGATCGACCAGAACATGATACCACGGTTGGTCTTTGGGCGGACGCGAGCGCGCCATCTGTTCGTACCACTCCTCGCCGCCCTGAAAATCCGGATCGACGTCCAAGACGACGCCGCGATAGTCGAACAGGCGGTGATGCACGATCTGACCGATTTCAAACAAGGCCGTCGAACTGGTGGCGCCGGCGTCATCCATGACCGGGCTCAACCGAAACTCGCTTGGGCAACGCCCAAATCGCCGAAATCCGCCAACACAACGTCCCCGGGTTTGACTTGAATAACGTTTGCAGCGCTTCCGGTGGTGATGACCTGGCCCGCCTGCAGCCCGAGGCCGCGCGCCGATAGCTCGTTCGCCAGCCACACTAGCACATTGCGTGGATCGCCAAGTACATTGGCACCCGACCCTTCGTCCACAGCCTCGCCATTAACATTTACCGTAACGGCGTGGCGGGACAGATCCAGCTCCCGCCAATCGGCGGCGGGCGGGCCGAGGACCAGAAGTGCTGCGATGGCATTGTCGGCGACGAGTTGCGGCATGCCGGCATCGCGCCAATTTTCGTAACGGGAATCAGGGATTTCGATGGCGGGATGCAAATTCTCCACCGCCGCCATCACTTCGTCGCGCGCATAGACATCCTCGCGCGGCGGCAAATCCGCATTCATTGTAAAGTCGAATTCCGCCTCAATAATATGAAGACGCACAGCACCCGCCGCGATGTCAGCTGGCGAGTCGTGCAAGGAGGGTGCCAATAGGCGGCCGAAAAACGGCGCGTCGACATCGAATATACGCTGCGCCGATTCGTTGGTTGCGCCGACTTTGTAACCGGCGATCGGAACGTCATGCTGGACCGCAAGCGCCGCCTGGATGCGGTAGCCGTCATCCAAGTTTTGCGGCCGGCAAGAATCGGGCAATGCGGAAATCGGGCGTTGGTCGCGCCACGCCGCGTGCAGCAAGCGGGCGGCTTCCTGAGCCTGTGAATCATCCATGTCCTATCTATCCCACCTTCGCGCCCGCGCGCAAGTTGTGCGCCGGCGCTCAGACATCATCGTCCGCGCCATCCTCAAGCGGCTCGATACAGGAAGGATCGTCGTTGCGGGCGTTGTTCACATGGGTGCTCACGGCGTGGAAATCGACGGCGCTATCGGGCGCCGGGCGCAACAGATCGAGCGCCTCGTTGGCCGCGAGGTCGGGCGACAGCCAGCGCTCAAAATCCGCCGGATCGAGAATAACCGGCATGCGGGCATGCAAGGGCGCCAATTTGCCGTTCGCTTCGGTGGTGATGATGGTAAAGCTCTCCAGCGGCTCGCCACCGCCTTTGTCCCAGCGCTCCCACAGGCCGGCGAAGGCAAACATTCCGCCATCCGCACTCAGAATGCGATAGGGCTGTTTGGCGCCTTTCGCGCCACGCCATTCGTAGAATCCATCCGCCGGCACCAGACAGCGGCGTTTGCGGAAAGCGCCGCGAAAGGATGGTTTGTCAGCTACGGTCTCGGCCCGCGCATTTATCATGCGCGCCGCCATAGAATTGTCCTTGGCCCAAGACGGCACCAATCCCCAGCGCAGAAAATCGAGGGCACGCCCTTCCGCTCTGTGACGCACCACGACGGCGTCCTGGGTCGGCGCGATGTTATAGCGCGCCGGTAAATTGCGCGGCGCACCGAAGATGTTGAGGTAGGCGTGGACTTCCTCCCAACTGTGAAACTGGGAAAACCGCCCGCACATATTAGTGGCTCCCGCCGACAATTTTTGAGATTGGGAACAATCGGTCAGGTGTTAAGAATGAATGGTCGGAGCGGCGGGATTTGAACCCACGACCCCTTGTCCCCCAGACAAGTGCGCTACCAGGCTGCGCCACGCTCCGACAAGTACCAAAATTCATCTAACTGCCTAGATGACCACGATAAATCTTATCCCGCCAGGGCACACTGTCAATCTGTCTGATTTCTCTCACTTTGTCAGAATCGATAAAGCGCCCTGATTTTGATTGTTTGGTGTACAGATTTGGCGCGGGAGGAGGGTATGCGATGAAATTATGTTCGACCTTGGGCAGTCCGTATGGCCGTATTGCGCGTATAGTTCGCCTTGAGAAGGGGCTCGAAGATCGCGTGTCATTTGAAGTTGTGCGGACGCGAATTGAGAACAATCCCTATTATGACGTCAATCCGTCCGGGCGAGTCCCATCTCTCGTGTTGGAAGACAGAAGAGTATTGGAAGAATCAACGCTGATTTGTTGGTACTTCGATAATATCGATGGAAACCCTACGCTACATCCTGCCGATGGAATGCTCGGCCTGGAAGCGCGGCGTATCGAAGCAATGGCCCGCAGTATGCTGGACGGCACAAGTCTTTGGTGGAGAGAATATCTCTACAGGCCCCCCGAAATTCGCTCCGACAAGATTATTAAACACGAGCGCCAGCGGGCGATGCGTTTGGCGGATATATTCGAGAAAGAAGTTCAAAACGAAATTTTATCGGGTCCATTGAATATGGCGCAGATCACACTTGCTTGTGTGTTCCACGGACGAGAGGATGCCGGACCCGATGATTTTTTATGGCAGGAAAGACGGACATATTTACGCGACTGGGTAGAGCGCATTGGGCACCATACATCGATCCAGCAAACGGTTCCTGCGCATGCGTGACGACGACGCTAGCAATGAAAAAGAACAAGGGTTGGAGGGCCGTAAACTGTAATGCCACCGAAGAAAAATCCGCTGAAGCTCAACAAGCTTCAACTCCGAACATTGGCCTTGGCGCAATTGCTCGCTCAGGATTCAGCCAATTCAAGTCGCGACGAAGCGACGGGTGCCGTTACTCTCTTAGAAATCCCAGTTGCCCATGGCGACCATTTTCATATCGGCGAATTAACCGTCTCGAAAAGAGAGGCAAGCGGTTTAACAAATCCGTCCGTGTGGTCCGCGCTGCGGCGTAAAGGATTGGCAAACGTCGCCGGCCCGGTCGCGGTTACATTGACGGCTGAGGGGATGTCTTACGATGCGGGATTTGGCGACCGCTTCCTAACCGCCTCCGACCATTAGGCGCGAATGTTACGCCAACTTAGCCACCTAGGCTGCCTACTGGGCACCGAATGGTCGCTTTCGAGTAGATACGGAATGCGGCGTCTCGCCGGGCGAAGCTTATTGGGTGGGTATGCGGCCGCGCAGCATGTCACGCAGCGTTTCCAACTCGGCCAAAAGCTCTTTACCGCGTACGCCGATCCCGTCGGCGCGTTTGGCCGCCGCCCGTGGCGCCGCTGCGGGCTCAGGATCCGCGCCCGGCATTTTGCCGCTGGTTTCACGCATCAGTTTCTGAACACCTCGAATGGTGTAACCGTCGGCATAGAGCAGCGAGCGAATACGGCGCAGAAGATCGACATCCTCGGGGCGGTAATAGCGCCGCCCGCCGCCGCGTTTCAGAGGCCGAACTTGATTGAACTTGGTTTCCCAGAAGCGCAGCACATGCTGAGGAACGTCGAGCTCCTCCGAGACCTCGCGGATCGTACGAAATGCGTCCGGAGACTTGCTCGCGCGCCCGGATCCAGCCTCGGTCGATTCTATATTTGCCATGATTTAGCTCGCCGGATCGTCAAAGGGCGAAAATCCTATCGCGCTGTTCGCCTCTCCTACGGGCGGTTGGCCGTTGATCTGGTCTTTCAGCACGTGTGATGCGCGAAACACCAGGACCTTTCGCGGCAGGATCGGCACTTCCTCACCGGTTTTGGGATTGCGCCCGATTCTTTGACCCTTCATGCGTACGGAAAAGCTGCCGAAAGACGAAATCTTAACCGTTTCACCTTTCGCCAAACTGTCTGTTATCAGGCCGAGAACGGACTCAACAAGTTTCGCTGATTCATTGCGCGATAGTCCCACTTCGCGAAACACTGCCTCGGCCAGATCGGCACGCGTGACCGTATTGCCGGTCATATTTGGATTGCCCCCTCAAACTGAGGTCGAAACGGTAGCGTCTTGGGGCGAGGCCGTCAACACGCGCGATGCCAATTTCTCGGGCCGTCTCAGCGTCTTATAGCGAAAAGCGGCGGTCTTACCAGCGCGCTACAGCCGAACCCCATACGAATCCGCCGCCGATGGCCTCCATCAAAACCACGTCGCCGCTCTTGATTCGGCCATCCTCGATGGCTTCGACCAGCGCCAAGGGAATGGAGGCGGAAGAAGTGTTGGCATGACGGTCCACGGTCACCACCATTTTTTCCGGCGGCAGGTCGAGGCGCCGGGCAATGGCGTTCATGATGCGCAGATTGGCCTGATGCGGCACCAGCCAATCAATATCGCTGGGAGCGAGGCCGGCAGCCTCCATCGCTTCCCCAGCGACGGCCGCGAGATTTACTACCGCATGTCGATAAACTTCTTTTCCCTGCATCCTGAGATGGCCGGAGGTTTGGCTCGAAGACACGCCGCCATCGACATAAAGCGCATCGTAATGGCGCCCATCCGAATGCAGTTTCACTGCAAGAATTCCGCGTTCCGCGCCGTTTTCCACCGAATTTTCGGCGCTGAGCACGGCCGCGCCGGCACCATCGCCAAACAAAACGCAGGTCGTCCGGTCGTTCCAATCCAATATCCGCGAGTAGGTCTCCGCACCGATGATGAGGGCCTTTTTCGCCTGGCCCGAGAGCAAGAATTTATCGGCCACCGAGAGTGCGCAAATAAACCCGGCGCAGACGGCCTGGACGTCGAACGCGGCGCCCTGGTGCATACCGAGGCGGGCCTGAACCTTAGCCGCAGTAGCGGGAAAGGTATTGTCGGGGGTTGAAGTCGCCAGAATCAGCAAATCGAGCTCATCGACCGAGATGCCGGCTGCCGAGACCGCCCGTTCTGCCGCGGCAAGCGCGAGATCGGAAGTTAGCTGACCGTCCGCCGCGATATGGCGCTGGGTAATTCCGGTGCGCCCGACGATCCAATCATTGGAGGTATCGACGGTCTTTGCCAGATCGTCGTTTGTGAGCACTTTTTCGGGTAAATATGCGCCGCAGCCAATAATGCGAGAGCGCAACATCTAAATCGCGGCCCTCTTCGGCTCGGGCGATTCCTCGATATTCATGCGCGACAGTTCCTCGATGATCTTGGGATTGATGCCTTGGCTGACCATATCCGCCGCGACCGACAGCGCATTGGCGAACCCCTTATGGTCGGTGCCGCCGTGACTTTTAACCGCTACGCCGTTCACGCCGAGAAACATAGCGCCGTTATAGGTGCGCGGATCGAGGCGTTCGCGCAGCATTTTAAGCGCGGGACGGGCGAGTAAATAGCCGGCGCGCGACATTACCGAGCGCTTGAAGGCGTTGCGGATATAGCCGCCATAGAGTCGCGCCGTGCCCTCGGCCGTTTTCAAGGCAATATTGCCGGCGAAACCGTCGGTAACGACCACATCGACGGTGCCTGCGGCGATATCATCGCCTTCGACAAATCCTTGAAACTGAATCGGCAGGCCCGATTCGCGGAGTGCGGCGGCGGCGTTGCGGATGGTCTCGTTGCCCTTGCCCTCTTCGGAGCCGATGTTGAGCAGACCGACGGTAGGTTCGTTCACGCCTAAAACATTCCGCGCAAAGACTTCGCCCATGATGGCGAACTGCACCAGATTGGCGGAATTGCAGCCGATGTTGGCGCCCAAATCGAGCATGACGCTTTCGCCGCGCTGGGTTGGGAATATTGAGCCCATGGCCGGGCGGTCGATGCCGGGAAGGGTTTTGAGGACGATCTTGGCGAACGCCATCAGCGCGCCGGTATTGCCGGCCGAGACGACGCCATGGGATTCGCCCCTGCCGACCGAATCGACGGCCAGGCTCATGCTTGATTTACGCCTCTGGCGCAGCACCACCGACAGCCTTTCGTCGCTCTTGATGGTCTCTTCAGTGTGCCGGACGGTGCAGACAGCGGCCAGTTTCTTGAACCGACTGAGCACCGGCTGAATTGCCGATTCATCGCCGAACAAGACAAATCGAAGATCGGGATAGCGCAGGCGCGCGATATTCGCGCCCTTCAGGACCATGCCGGGCGCCTGGTCGCCACCCATCGCATCAAGCGCAAGTACGATCTCCTGGCTCATGGCACGGGCGCTCCCGTCATTATTATGTGCTTACGCGACATCCACCGGTTCAGCCACTTCATGATCGCCGTAATGGCCGCAAGCGGCGCACACATGATGCGGGCGTTTCAATTCGCCGCAATTGGAACACTCGACCGCATTGATGCGCTTCAGCGCGTCGTGAGAACGCCGCTGATTGCGGCGGGAAACAGAGATTTTCTTCTTTGGAACAGCCATTACAAATCTTTCTCTAACATGGTTCGGCACGCCCCACCGACCACTTGAAACGCAAGCAGTGGCGAGACTATTTGATATGCACCGATCCCTGGATTCAGAACATTACATTTTGTGTTTCAGTTGTCCAAGTTTTGCGAACGGACTGTTCGGCCGCACCGCAAGTTCCGGGAATTGAGCTTCACCGCCGCCCGATTCCAACACCGCGCCGGGGCGGCGCGGATGAGGTTCCAGGGCAAGCGCTAAATGTTGGGCGATCAATTCACCGACATCGATTTCGGGCGTGTCGAGCGGCTCGGGCGCGTCTTCCGCAATGGCGCCTTCCGGCATATTGGCCGCGAACTGGAACAGAATGGTGAATTCATCATCCACTTCCACCGGAAAGGGTTCCAGGGTGACGACGCATATTTGCATGACTTCGGCGTGCAGCACCGCCTGCACGCGGATTGCCGGGCCGCCCTGCGCATCGCGAGCGCGCTCGATCCTCACCCGCGCTTCGAGCGCGCTGAGGTCCTCCAATGCGAAACGCTGGCACAGCGCCAGGCGCTCAGCCGGCGTCGCCTGCACGGACATGCGGGCGCCTTGGGCCGGCAAATCGCTCACGTCCAGGGGACGCGAAAATTCCGAATTTGGGGCAATTTGGTCCACGACGACACGAACCACTCGTCGGACAGCGGGTGCACCGGCGCCAGGCGCCGGAATCAAGCTTCTAAATGATATCAAAAATCGGTCAGTTTGCGACCGGGCGCGCACCATATGGGCACCGGCCGCCGAGGTCAATACGGCCGATGCTGAATTCTGCCTGTTTACTGCGAAGCCGAGGAGTCACCGGGCGCGTCGGGGAATATGACCCGACCCGAGAGCAATGCCTCTTCAGGCTCAGCCGCCAACGCCGCTTCGGCGCGCCGGGCATATTCCAAAAGCTTTTCGATCTCGCCGGACTCGGGCTCATCCGCACCGTAAATATTGCGCCGGAGCGCTGCCTCGAGGCCGTCTTCGCCCGCCTCTCCCGGGGCCGCGCCTTGCTCGGCGTCGAAAGCCGCGTCATAGGCGGCGGCACGGCCGAAAAAGGCCCGCGCCATCGATTTGACGCGCTTGCCCACGGAGAGGTCTCCGACGCCCATCTCGCGCAAGTTCATATCCATATCGTCCATCATGATCTTGAACATCAGATCGGACAGGCGCTTGCCCGGCTCTCCCGAAGGACGCAGCGCGCGAAGGACGAGAAACACATGCAGCACGATCAAATCGAACCGGCCGTCCAAACTGTCGGCCACGCCGCAGTCGGTATAAAAGCCGGGCCGGCGCGCCTGCTCGACGGACGCAATATAGAGGGAACGCGCCTGGTCACGCTCCTGTCCGCGCCGCTTGGCATGGCGCAACAAACCGCTCAGCAGTTTCATCTCGTTTTCGTCTCGACAGTGTTGACAGTTCCGTGCGCTGTGCGCATTTTCTCTCCGCGTTATCCTTATACGGCACAGGCCGCTCAGACGCGCTATAATATCCCGACGATGATGAAGTTCGTAAATAACCGCCGTTTCGGTCCGCGCCGTTCCGGCCCCGTTGCGGCGATTGCCGTGGTGGCGGCGCTGGTCGTCGCCGGCTGCGCGCCGGAGATCAACACGCGCGGCCACGTGCCCGATCCGGAATCTCTGGAGCTCATCAAGCCCGGCCAGCAGACGCGCGATCAAGTGCTCGACATGTTGGGCTCGCCAACCGCGATCGGCACGTTCGAAGACACTCGCTGGTACTACATCACACGCAAAACCGAGCAGCTCGCTTTTTACGACCCGGAATTGATCGAAGCGCAGGTTATCGTGGTGGAATTCGACACGGCGGGATTTGTCAAACAGGTGGCCCACCTATCGAACGACGAAATGCGCGACATCGACCCGGTCGACAGGACGACGCCGACAAAGGGCCGCAAGCTGGGCTTTTTCCGGCAAATCCTCGGCAATCTCGGCGTTTCCGTTCCTCAGTAAGCGCCGACGAAAAAGCGGGGAGCCCTGGCTCCCCGCAGTTTCTGATAATTGTCTAATGCCGTTGCGCGCGGCATGACCTCAAGCGCCGGTAAACATGGCGATGACCGCCAACATCAGAATCGCAACGATGTTGGTAATTTTGATCATCGGGTTGATCGCCGGGCCGGCCGTGTCCTTGTAGGGATCGCCGACCGTATCGCCCGTCACTGCCGCCTTGTGGGCTTCTGAGCCCTTGCCGCCGAGATTGCCGTCCTCGACGAATTTCTTGGCGTTGTCCCAGGCGCCGCCGCCGGCCGTCATCGAAATGGCGAGGAACAGCCCGGTGACGATGGTGCCCATCAACATCGCGCCCAACGAGGAGAGCGCCGCCGCCTGGCCGGCGATCAGCCAAATGACAATATAAAGTAGGATCGGCGCCGCAATCGGCAGCAGCGAAGGAAGGATCATTTCGCGGATTGCCGACTTCGTCAGCAAATCGACGGCTCGGCCATATTCCGGCTTGCCAGTGCCCTCCATGATACCGGGAATTTCCTTGAATTGCCGGCGCACCTCAACCACCACCGCAGCCGCCGCGCGGCCAACGGAAAGCATCGCCATTGAAGCGAAGAGAAACGGCAGCGCGCCGCCGACAAAGAGCCCGACCACGACATAAGGATTGCTTAGCGAGAAGGACAATTTCTCCAGATCGGGAAAATATCGCCCAATATCCTGGGTGAAGGCCGCAAACAGAACCAGCGCTGCCAGACCGGCGGAAGCGATGGCGTATCCCTTGGTTACCGCCTTGGTCGTGTTGCCCACCGCATCGAGGGCGTCAGTGGTCTTGCGCACATCTTCCGGCAGATCGGACATCTCGGCGATACCGCCGGCGTTGTCGGTTACCGGGCCGTAGGCATCGAGCGCAACAACCATTCCGGCCAACGCCAACATCGCCGTCACGGCAATCGCGATACCAAACAAGCCGGCGAAGAGATAGGCCAGGATAATTCCGGCGGAGATGATGAGCGCCGGTACCGCGGTCGCTTGCATGGAGACCGCAAGACCCTGAATGACATTGGTCGCGTGACCGGTGGTCGAGGCATTGGCGATGGATTTGACCGGTTTGTATTCGGTCGAGGTGTAATATTCTGTCACCCAGATCATCAGCCCGGTCACGACCAGGCCGATCAGGCCGCACCAAAAGAGATCGCTGCCGCTGGCCGCGGTACCGCCGATCATGAATTCGGTGCCCCAGCCAACAACCCAATCGGTGACGAAGTAGAAGGCCACCGCGGCAATCACCGCCGACGCGAGGAAGCCTTTATACAAGGCCGCCATGATCTTTTGGCTCTTGCCGAGGCGGACAAAAAAGGTGCCGATTACGGAAGCCAAAATGCCGGCGCCGCCGAGCGCGAGCGGATAGAGCATCATTTTGTCGAGCATGTCGTCGCCGAAATAAACGGCGCACAGCAGCATGGTGGCGACGATGGTCACCGCGAAAGTTTCGAACAGGTCCGCCGCCATGCCCGCGCAGTCGCCAACATTGTCGCCGACATTGTCGGCGATTGTCGCCGGATTGCGCGGATCGTCCTCAGGAATTCCCGCTTCCACCTTGCCGACCAGATCGGCGCCCACATCCGCGCCCTTGGTAAAGATCCCGCCGCCGAGACGGGCGAAGATCGAAATTAGCGAGCCGCCGAAACCGAGCGCCACGAGGGATTCCAAAATCGTCCCCGTATCGACACCGGCTTCCAGCAAGATTCCGTAATATACGGCAACGCCCAGAAGCCCGAGGCCGACGACCAGCATGCCGGTCACCGCGCCGGAGCGGAAGGCGATGCGAAGCGCCGGCGCGATGCCCTGACGCGCGGCCTCAGCGGTGCGCACATTCGCCCGCACCGAGACATACATGCCGATATATCCCGCCGCCGCCGATAAGATCGCGCCGATGGCGAAGCCGATCCCCACTCTGTATCCGAGCAGAACCAGCAGAATGACGCAGATGACGACACCGACTATGCCAATCGTCATGTACTGCCGGTTCAGATAGGCGCGCGCGCCTTCCTGAATTGCTCCGGCAATTTCCTGCATGCGTTCATTGCCGGCGCTCGCAGCGAGCACTGAGCGAACAGCATAAATTCCGTAAAGCAGCGCGACGACACCGCAGCCCACTGCGAACCAATAAATCCCGTCCATTTATGGCTGGCCCTCTAATAGAAGAAGTGATGAAACGCCTAGGTAGAAACCCATCGCGCGACGCGAATCCCGCCGCTCGATTTTTGCGCGCGCGGAAAGTGCCAGAAGTCGGATAAGAACGCAACTGGCCCGATTCAGGAATTATTCGCCGGTTGCCCCCGGGAAGGTGTCTGACAGGCGACGAGAGGCTAGAATCCCCGATCCAGGGCGTGGCTGATCAGCACCTCCTTGACGACGTCGGGGCCGACAATACGGTCCGCCAGGGTGCGGAAGCGCGACTTGACGCGATGCAGATGAACGGAATCCGAACGCCCGCTGTACATTTGCGCCTGAAACACAAAATCATCGATGAAAGCGTTCCTAAGCGGCGTCATGCTGTCGCGCACCAGGGTTTTGTAATCCTCGCTGTGCAGCTCCAAAATAACGCCGACTGCGACACATTTGGAAATCCGCCGGCCCTCGATGATCGGCGCTAGGAACGGTTCCATAATGACATAGCCAAGCTCGGCCGAAACGTCGGGCTTGGCGTTTTCCCCGCCGCCGCTGGACATGAACATCTGATAGCCGACGACCGCGACCGCGCCGATCACCAGCAAGCCGGCGATGGCGAATATTTTTTTTCGGCTCTTCTTTTAGACATGGCGGGCGGGCATGATTGAGTTCAGGCGATAGAGCCCCAATCATGCGCGCCAAGCTTGAACAAACGGTGAATACGGCGATTTACGCTAAAAATGGCTGTATCCGGCGCTTGCGAAGTTCATATTTTCGCCGTCCGCGCCCGTGACGGTGACACCGGTACCGTCATGCAGCGCGCCAATCCGGCTGAGCGTCACATCCGCGTTTCCCGCCGCTTCGCCGAGTTCCGCCGCCACCGTCGGCGGTGCGGTGATCAGTAATTCGTAATCGTCGCCGCCCGAAAGTACCTGCGCCAGCAGCTTCGAATCTGCCGCAGAGGCTGTACGGACGGCGGGCGATAGCGGCACCGCATCAACCTCGATGCGCGCGCCCACCTCCGATGCCGCACATAGATGCCCGAGATCTGCGGCCAAGCCGTCGGAAATATCTATCGCGGCGCTGGCCAGGCCGATCAGTTGCTTGCCCATTTCCGTGCGCGGCTGCGGCAAGTGGTAGCGCGACACAAGCGCCGATCGCTCAGCCGCGGAGAGCATGGCCAAGCCGCCTTCCACCGCCAGCAGGCCAAGCGCCGCGTCGCCGACGGTGCCGGTCACGTAAATATCGTCTCCCACCTGAGCAGTGGAGCGCAGCAGTGCCTGGCCAAGCGGCACTTCTCCAAAAGCCGTGATCGACAGAGTCAACGCGCCGGGCGCGCGGATGGTATCGCCGCCGATCAGGGTCACGCCGAATTGAATCTGATCCGCCGCCAGGCCGGCAGCAAATTCCTCGAGCCAGTTTGATGGCATGTCGGCGGGCAGCGCCAAGCCCATGGCATAAGCGCGCGGCGTCGCGCCCATCGCCGCCAAATCGGATAAATTGGCGCGGAGGATTTTTCGACCAATTGTTTGCGCCGAGTCTTCGGCGAAGAAATGCACGCCGGCGGCCATCATGTCCTTGGTCACGACCAACTCGCGGCCGGGTGGGACGCTTAAAGACGCGGCGTCGTCGCGCAAACCGTAGGCGCCCGCCTCCGCCGTGGAGAGCGGCGCGAAATGGCGCATGATCAGCTCGAATTCAGCGCCCTGCGGAAGATCTGACATCGCCGCCCGCATCGTCCGGCGAAACGAATTCGCCGGCGCGCAAGCGGCGCGCAAGCGTATCGAGCGCCGCATTGACGAACGCCGGCTCACGCCGGGAGAAGAACGCACCGGCCAATTCGACATATTCGTTCATCACGACCCGCGCCGGAATATCGGGCCGCGCCATCAGTTCGATCGTGGCGGCGCGCAACAGCGCCCGCATAAGAGCGCCCAACCGGCTGACGCTCCAGCCCGTGTCGAGCGCACCGCCGAGGCATTCGTCCAATTCGTCGATGCGCTCGCTGGCGTTTCTGACCAACCATTTGAAATGCTCGCGGTCGGCCTCGGCATATTGCGCGCCCTCGATCTCGCGGCCGATGCGGTGAGCGAGAAACTCTTCGATCACCGCTTCGATCGCCGCATCCGAAAGTTCAATCTGATAGAGCGCCTGAACCGCAGCGAGGCGCGCCGTGCTGCGCCCCTGCCCGGCCGGACCTGCCGCTTTGTCGCCTGCCGCCATGACGCTCATGCCTCCTCAAGTACGAAGGTGCGGCGCAAGGCGACCATTTTCAGGCACGCGTGCGCGGCGACGGCGCCCTTGTCCTTGTCGGCGCGCGACGCCCGCGCCCAGGCCTGGTCGCGAGTTTCCGTCGTCAGAATGCCATAGCCGAGGGCGATGCCGTGTTTCGTGCAAAGCGTCATCAGCCCGCGCGCCGATTCACCGCAGACATAATCATAGTGGGAGGTTTCGCCGCGGATCACGCAACCGAGCGCGATATAGCCATCGAACCGTCCGCTCTCTATGGCCATTCGCACGGCGGCCGGAAGTTCATAGGCGCCGGGCACGGCGACGGTCTCAAAGGTCGCGCCGGCGGCATCGAGAACCGCTTTCGCACCCTCTACCAACTCGTCGGCGATATCGTCGTAAAACCGCGCTTCGGCAATTAGTATATGCGCCGGATCAGCCATT
Organism: Alphaproteobacteria bacterium MarineAlpha10_Bin2; assembly: GCA_002937555.1. Classification (GTDB taxonomy): domain Bacteria; phylum Pseudomonadota; class Alphaproteobacteria; order UBA828; family UBA828; genus PTKB01. The sequence continues at coordinate 20,827 of PTKB01000010.1, forward strand.
CTCTTGGTCAATTCCGGACACCGATGGCGGAATCGGCTGTTGCCCCACGACCTTCAGACCATAGCCGTCAAGGCCGACAATCGTCCATTCGGTATTGTGCAAAAGGATCATCTCGCGGACGCCAAGATCGAGCAAAATCTGCGCGCCGACGCCGTAATCGCGCAGACCCGTCGCCTCGCTGCCGCCCAAGCGCGCGCGCACCAATTCCGAAACGCGAGACTGGCGCGGCTCGCGGATCACGATGATCACGCCGCGTCCCTGTTCACCGACGATACGCATCGCGGCCTGCAGTTTTCCATCCTGCCCGCTGGCGGCATCGCCGAGGAGATCGTCGAGCGGATTGAAATCATGGACTCGAACCAGCACCGGCGCATCATCCGAGATATCGCCCTTCACCAGAACGATGTGTTCGGCATATTCCACCGTGTTGGCATAGACATACATTTTGAACTTGCCGCCATAGCGGCTGTTCAATTCGGTCTCCTCGATGCGCTCGACAAAGGTATCGTTGCGCAAACGGTAGGAGATCAGATCGGAAATCGACGCCACCTTGACGGCATGGAGCTGGGCGAATGCCTCCAAGTCGCCCATCCGCGCCATCGAGCCGTCGTCATTCATAATCTCGCAAATGACGGCAGACGGATTGAGGCCGGCGAGGCGTGCCATGTCGACACCCGCTTCGGTGTGGCCGGCACGCACCAATACGCCGCCGTCGCGCGCCATGAGCGGAAAGACATGGCCGGGAGAGGTGATATCCTCCGGCCCGCTGGCCGGATCGATCGCCGCCATGATGGTGCGCGAACGGTCGGAAGCGGAGATTCCGGTGGTCACGCCTTCGCGCGCTTCGATCGATACGGTGAAGGCGGTGTCATGGCGCGATTCATTGCGTTTCGGCATGAGTTCGAGCCCAAGCTCGCGGCAGCGCTCCGGCATCAAGGCCAGGCAAATCAGGCCACGCCCAAACTTGGCCATGAAGTTGATGGTTTCCGGCGTCGCCAACTGCGCCGGAATGACCAGATCGCCCTCGTTTTCCCGCTCTTCGTCATCGACCAGGACGATCATCCGGCCGTTGCGGAATTCCTCGATCGCTTCCTCGATCGAGGAAAGCGCCTCGCTGGTGCGGCTGGCTACGCGCAACATGTTCAAATTTCCTCTTTCTGCCGGGCAACGTAGCGCGCAAGCAAGTCGATCTCAAGATTGACGGCGCCGCCCGGGCGAAGCTCGCCGAGGCTTGTTGCGGCCAGCGTGTGTGGAATGATGCTGACGGCGAAGTCGCGGCTGCCCACTGCGTTCACCGTGAGAGAGATCCCATCCACGGATATCGAGCCCTTCACGGCGATGAAGCGCATCAGCTCGCCCGGCGCTGAAAAAGTCATACGCTCCGATCCGCCGTCTTCAACGCGCGACAAAAGTTCCCCGACACCATCGACATGACCGCTCACCAAATGGCCGCCCATTTCATCGCCAAGCTTGAGCGAGCGCTCCAAATTAATGCGGCCGCCAACCTGCCAATCGCCGATCGTCGTACAGTCGAGCGTCTCGGCGCTGACATCGACGGCAAACCAGCCTTCCCCGGTTTCGACGACGGTCAAGCACGGCCCGGCGCAGGCGATGGAAGCGCCGATGGCGATGGTTGCCGTGTCGTAGCCGGTTTCGATGATCAGCCGCCGGTCTTCCCCGCTCCCCGCCCGGCGGATTTCGCCGATCCGTCCCACATCGCTGATGATGCCGGTGAACATGGCCGCTCCTAAGGTTTGCTGTCGAAGGCTTCGAGAAGATCGCCGCCCAGTTCGCTTACCGCGTGACGCACGAAGGCGGGGGCATCGGCAAGGCGGTCGAGGGCGAAGGCCTCGGCCGCCGGCGCGCCGTCGCCACCTATAATGTTGGGCGCGCGGAAACATTCCAGACGGTCGACCAGGCGGGCGCCGAGCAGGGCCGCCGCGATATGCGCACCGCCTTCCACCAGGAGACGGGTAATGCCGCGTTCGCCCAGCGCGTTAAATGTTGCGAGGGCATCGGGATGGCCGTCTCCGTCCGGCGCCACTTCGATCACCTCGACGCCGGCGGCGCGATAGCTATCCTGGCGCGCCGGATCGGCGCCGTTCAAGGTGACGATCCAGGTCCGGACGTCGCGCGCGCCGGTCACCAATTGATGGCCCGGCGGCAGGCGCAAGCGGCCATCCATGACGATGCGGACGGGCGAGCGTTGCTCCAGGCCAGAGAGGCGGCAGGTCAAAGCAGGATCATCGGCAAGCGCGGTACCGGAACCGACCAAAATGGCGTCGTGCCGGGCGCGCAAGAGATGGCCGCGGGCGCGCGACAACTCGCCGGTGATCCATTGGCTTTCGCCGCCCCGGGTGGCGATGCGGCCATCCAGGCTGGTCGCCAGTTTGAGTGTCACCAGGGGGCGGCCAATTTCGATACGTCTGATAAACCCGGCATTGAGACGCGCTGCCGTGTCACTTCCAGTGCCAACCGCAACTTCGATCCCGGCTGCTTCCATGCGCTTAAAGCCCTGGCCGGACACTCGTGGATCGGGATCTTTCATGGCTGCCACAAGGCGCGCGATCCCAGCTTCGATCAGCGCGTCGGCGCAAGGCGGTGTATGGCCGTGATGGGCGCAAGGCTCAAGCGTGACATAAGCCGTCGCGCCCTTGGCGGCAGTGCCGGCGCGTCTCAGCGCCTCGCTCTCGGCATGCGGCCGACCGCCGGGCTGGGTCCAACCGCGCCCGACGATGCGCCCACCCTGCACCAGGACGCAACCGACGGCGGGATTTGGCCATACGGCGCCGAGCCCGCGTTCGGCCAGCGCCAAGG
>PTKB01000100.1 GCA_002937555.1 Alphaproteobacteria bacterium MarineAlpha10_Bin2
CTCCCTGACCGCTGAATTTTGAAACTCGACTTAATGTAAAATACCACGCGGGCCGGCGTGTGGCGCCAACAGCGCGGATGTGGCGGTGAAGTGCTACGGGCCGGAAAATTTAGGCAGGGCTGGTGCGCGGCGTTACCGGGATCAATCGGATCAACCCGAAACCCACTATCATGGCCGCGACAAAGATAAGCGAGTTTGTCTCGCCGTGCGCGAACGAGGCGACCGCCGGCCCGGGGCAAAAACCCACCAAGCCCCAGCCGACGCCGAACAACACCGCACCGCCTACCAATTTGACGTCGATGTCTTTCACCGTCGGTATCATGAAGCCGCTTTCGAAAAGTGGCGCCTTGCGATAGGGGACAAGCCGAAAGGCGATAAACGCGACGCCCATGGCGCTCGCCATCACCAAAATCAAACTTGGGTCCCACGCCCCCGCAACATCAAGAAAGCCCAATACCTTGGCCGGATCGACCATCTGCGAAAGACCGAGGCCAAATCCAAAGACGAGGCCGGCAACAGTTGCGCTGAGAAGCTTCGCCATGGCTCAGCCTCCCGCCACGTGACGGACAATATAAAGCGTCACGCCGGCCGCCAGCATGAAGGTTATCACCGCCACGATCGAACGCACCGAAAGCCGTGCCATGCCGCAGACCCCGTGGCCGCTGGTGCAGCCGCCGCCAAGCCGGGTGCCAAAGCCAACCAGCAAGCCGCCCGCGACCAGTAGCGGCCACGACGCATCGAACGTGATCCCCTCCGACCAGCCGAAGCTCGCCCGGTGTACCAGCGCGCCGCCGATCAGGCCGCCGAGGAACAGCACGCGCCATGCGATATCGCCGCGCGGCAAGAAAACCAGCCCGCCCGAAATGCCGCTGATGCCCGCAACGCGTCCGTTGGCGAACAACAGCACCGCCGTGGCAATGCCAATTGCAGCGCCACCGATCAAAGCCGATACCGGTGTGAAATTCTCCATGTCGCTCGGCCCCCTAGTCCGGCTTGCCGTTTAAAGCCCGAAGCGGCTCCACCAGGCGCGGGCTTCTACCGAAGCGAGGAGATTGTCGATGAGGCCGGAGCCCTCTTCGGGGCCGAATGGCGCGCCGAACGCGCCGCCCATGCCGAAGCCGAAGCGCCGGCGCAGCCAGCCCGGGCGGCGGCCGATGGTGCGGATGCGCACCTTTTTGCCGTAGCGTTCGCGTAAAATCCCGCGGATGTCGCCGATGCCGTCGGCGAGGCCGATGTCGACGGCGCGCGTCCCCAGCCAGAAATCGCCGCTGAACAGCTCCTCCTCGGCCAGGCTCAAGCGCTGGCCGCGCCGACTCCGCACCAGCTCCTTGAAATTGTCATGGATTTGGCGCTGCACGTTTTCGAGCCGCGCAACGTCTTCCGGGCGCTCCGGCTTGAACGGGTCCAACAGCGATTTCTTGCCGCCCTGGGTGTGCAGGCGGCGCTCGATGCCGAGCTTTTCGATCGCATCGGTGAAGCCGAAGCCGGCCGAAATCACACCGATCGAGCCCAGGATCGAATTGTCGTTGATGAAGATTTCGTCCGCAGCACAAGCCAGCCAATAGCCGCCCGAAGCCGCCACATCCTCGACGAATGCCATCACCGGCACTTCGCGCTCGATGGCGAGATCGCGGATGCGGCGCTGGATGAGTGCCGACTGCGCCGGCGATCCGCCCGGCGAATTGATGCAAAGCGCGATCGCCTCGAGGCCAGGCAGGCGGAAGGCGCGCTCGAGCGACGGCGCCAGCGTCTCGAGGTTAAGGCCGCCGCGGAGCAGCCCCCCCTGGCCGATCACCCCGGTGAGGCGAATGACGCCGACCACCGGCGGCGGGCGGCGGAAGGTGAGGCGAGCAAGCAAGCGGGAGGTCATCAGCGCCTCTATAACATAAGAGCCGCGCCATGGCGCAACACGGAATCGGCGGCTTTGGTGTGGTTGCCGTTGGCCTTGTGCAGCACCAAACCGGCGGCGAGGCGGAGCGGCCCCTTACCGCCGGCGATCGCCTGGACGATCACCCGTTTGGCCGCCACCGGCGGTTCCCCGTCCGCAGTATCGCCGGCTTTGTGGTCGTCGCCGGCGAAGGGCTGATGCGGCCACAGCGGAAAGATCACCAGATCACCGGCCTTGCCGGCCAACAGCGCCAGCAGCTCGGCCAGCCGGTCGGTGCGGTGGATCATGGTGATGGTGCCGCCCGGGCGCGCCATGCTGAGGCAATATTCGACCCAGGCGCCGAGCCCGCCCGTGCCTTCGATGTTGGCGGTGGCTTTTTCACCCTTGCTCGGCGCGCGCACCCGCCCGGCCTCGAAATAGGGCGGATTGGCCATGACATGATCGAAGCTGCGCGGCACGAGGCGCGGCGGTGGGCGCTGCAGATCGCCGACCATCACGTCGACGCGCTCATCGAGGCCGTTCTCGGCGATGTTCTCGGCCGCGAGATGCACGAGCTCGCGCTGCACCTCGACGCCGGTGATTTTAATATCGGGCACGCGCCAGGCGAGGCACAGCATCGCAGCACCTACGCCGGTGCCGACGTCGAGCACCTGCTCGCCGCGCGCCGCCGGGACGCTCGCGGCGAGCAACACCGGGTCCATGGCGACACGGTAGCCGGCGGCGTGTTGGCGCAGCGTCACCTGGCCGCCGAGAAGGGCGTCCTTGGTGACTTCCTCAGGGAGCGCCATCGAGCTCTTCCGCTTCGCGCAAGATATGGCGCGCCCGCTCGGCGTCTTCGTCGCGCACCATCAGGCGGCGTGGGATGGCCGAGGCGCTGCCTTCGAGGACGCTCATATGCTGGTCCAGAATGAAGCTTTCAATGCCGCCATCGCGCAACAGCGCCTCCAAAAACGACAATTTGACCGGATCGTTTAATCTTAGCAGTTCCAACACCGAATTTCCGTCCATTGTCCATGATCGGCGCCGCGCCCGGGAAAAAATGGGTGCATTGCCGCGCCCAGGCGTTTTTAATGTGCTGCTTCGGCTCGGGCCGAAACATGCTTGCCGCTCGGGCGGCTGCCGTCAAGACGCGGTCCGCGCCAAGATGGGGGAGTTTTGGGAGAAATCATCCAATTCGACAAGGAGGCCCCGGCGGCGCTCGCTGACGACGCGACGCTCGACCGTCTGCAGGCCCTGGTGGCGGAGGATCTGCGCGAGGTAAACCGCGTGATCCTCGACTATATGCAGAGCGACGTGGCGCTGATCCCGAAGCTGGCCGGCCATATCATCGCCTCGGGCGGCAAGCGGCTGCGCCCGATCCTGACGCTCGCGGTGGCCAGGATGTGCGGCTATTCGGGCGCGCGCCATGTCAGCCTCGCGGCCTGCATCGAGTTCATCCATACCGCAACGCTGCTGCATGACGATGTTATCGACGAAAGCGATCTGAGGCGCGGAAAGGCGACCGCGAATGCGGTCTGGGGCAACAAGCCGAGCGTGCTGGTCGGCGATTTTCTGTTCTCGCGCGCCTTTCAGCTCTCGGTGACCGACGGCTCGCTCAAAGTGCTCGGCATCTTGGCCAACACCTCTGCGGTGCTCGCCGAAGGCGAAGTGATGCAGCTTCTCACGTCGAACGATACCGACACCAGCGAGGCGGCCTATCTCGAGGTCATCACCGCCAAAACGGCGACCCTCTTTGCCGCCGCCTGCCAATTGGGCGGCATCGTCGCCGAGCGCCCGGCGAACGAGGAGGAGGGCCTCAAGAATTACGGCCTCAATCTCGGCATCGCCTATCAGCTGGTCGACGATGCGCTCGACTATTCGGCGCGCGAGGCGGAGCTCGGCAAGTCCATCGGCGATGATTTCCGCGAAGGCAAGATCACGCTGCCGGTGGTGCTCTCGTTCCGCCGCGGCGGCGAAGAGGAGCGCGAATTCTGGCGCCGCACCATGGAAGAAGGCGAGCAAACCGAAGACGATTTCGAGCGCGCCGTGGTGCTTCTGGAGCGTCATGGCGCGATCCGCGACAGCCTCGAGCGGGCGCGGCATTACGGCGACGTGGCGCGCGATTCGCTCGCTATCTTCCCCGATTGCGCGGAAAAACAGGGCCTCCTGGAAGTCATCGATTTCTGTATCCGCCGCGCGCATTGAGGGGGGGGCTAAGGCGATGGCGGGCGATGCGATCCTGGTCACCGGCGCCGCCGGGCTGATCGGTTTCACCCTGGCGGCAAAGCTGCAGGCGGCCGGACGGACGGTGATTGGCATGGATCAGGTGACGCCGGTGGAGGATTTCGATTTCCCCTTCATCGCCGCCGATCTCGGCGATGTGCACAAGCTCTACCAGGCCCTCGATAGGGGTGCCGAAGGCATCGTCCATTGCGGCGCCGTCTCCGGGCCGATGCTGCTCCTGGACAATCCGCGCGCCATCGTCGAAGCCAATCTGATCGGCAGCGCCAATATCTTCGAGGCGGCGCGCCAGCGCGGCCTCAGGCGCGTGGTCTATTGCTCCTCCACCTCGGCTTACGGCGAGCATCCGGCAGACCTGGGGATTTGCTCCGAGGCGGTAGCGCTGAACGCCGTCGATGTCTACGGCGCGACCAAGGCCGGCGGCGATATCCTGGCGCGCGCCTATGCCGCGCAGCATGGCCTCGATGCGGTGGTGCTGCGCTTCTCTTGGGTATACGGCCCGCGCCGGCGCACCGATTGCCTGATCCGCGAATTGATCCGCGACGCGCTGGATGGCCGCGCCAGCCGCCACGCCTTCGGCCCCGGTTTCCTGCGCCAATATGTCTATATCGAAGACGTCGTCGATGCCTGCATCGCCGCCTATGACAGCGCCGAGGTGGGCGGGCGCGCCTTCAACATCACCGGCGGCACGCGCGCCAGCTTCGAAGATATTTCTAGGGCTGTGCGCGCCGCGGTCCCGGCGGCGGAAATCGTCAACCAAGGCAGCGAAGGCGCCGATCTCCACCACGCACCGATGGACCTCTCGGCCGCGCGCGAGGTATTGGGGTGGGCGCCAAAATACTCGCTTGAAGAGGGCGTGCGCGCCTACGCCGAATGGCTTGAGGGCCACGACTATTAGCCTTGGCCCGCTTGCCGCGCACGGGCGATAGCGCTATAAAGCCGCCGCCCACAGCGAACATGCCATGACTATCGCGTATCCCGGTATCGGAGTGTAGCTCAGCCTGGTAGAGCACTGTCTTCGGGAGGCAGGGGCCGGAGGTTCAAATCCTCTCACTCCGACCAATCATTTCAATGGCTTAGCGGGCGGTGGCGAAAATAGCGCAGTGCGATGGGGCACGAATGGGGCACAAAAGAGCGGAAATGGAGGACTAATGACGACAGTATTTCTCGAATTTAAGGCCAAGCCGGGGCTCGGCAACGGGCTGGTGGAAAAACTCAAGGAAATTCTGCCGGATACGCGGAGCTATGATGGCAACCAGAGCGTCGACGTGTATCAGCAGGCAGACGACCCGGACACCTGCATTATCCACAGCCAGTGGGACAGCCAGGGGCATTGGGAGAAATATATGGCCTGGCGCGAGGAGACCGGCGTGCTCAGTGCTTTCGTCGAGGCGCTCGAAGGCCCTCCCTCGCACCGCTTTTTCAACAAGACTGACGCCTGAAATAAAATAACTTAGCGGCGCTTGTGCACGGCCATCACGGTCTTCCATCAGCCTCTGTTACGCTTCTTCAAGGCTTAATTTTCACGGGAGATATAGCAGCGAATGGGACAACAGCAGGGACAACAGAAGCGTTGAAGGAAATAAGTGTTTCATTACAATATCTTAGGATTGGTGCTTTACTCCCCGCTGGGGAAGAAAGGCTTAATTTTGTTACCTGCTGGCGATTTTTTGCGCACTCGGGACTTCCGCGATGAGAACGCGGATCTTACGCACCTGCCGCTCGAATTGCGCCAGCGCGGTGCCCTTGAGCTTTTGTCCGGTCGGTAGTTTGAGCTTGCGCGGGTTCATCTGCGCGCCGTTGCGCAAGACTTCGTAATGTAGATGCGGGCCCGTCGAGCGGCCGGTGGTGCCGACATAACCGATGGTTTGGCCTTGGCGCACCCGCTTGCCGGCGCGCATGCCGCGCGCATAGCCCTTCATATGGGCATAGGCGGTCTTGTAGGTCCCGTTATGGCGGATGCGGATATATTTGCCGTATGAGCCGTTTCGCCCGGCGACCTCGATTACGCCGTCACCGGCGGCGACGATGGGCGTGCCGCGCGGCGCAGAGAAATCCAGCCCGCGATGCATCTTGTTGTAGCCAAGTATTGGATGGCGCCGCATGCCGTAGCCTGACGATAGGCTGGCGCCGTTGATCGGTGTCCGCATCAGCGCCTTGCGCGCGCTCTGTCCCTTGATGTTGAAATAATCGACCGGGCCGTTTCCGGGTTCATGACGGTAAAGGCCTAGTATCTTTCCGCTTAAACTGAGGGAGGCAAACAGCACCGGCCCGAGCGCCACGGTCTCGCCATCGTCGTTGAGCTGATTTTCATACAGCACTTCAAACTTGTCGCCCTTTTGAATCTCGCGCTGAAAATCGACGTCGAAACTGAAAATCTGCACCATTTCCATCAAAATGCTGATCGGCAGCCCGGCATCCATCGCGGCATCGTAAAGACTGGTTTGGATGAGGCCTTCGGCCTTTTCCAGCCGGCGCACCAGATCGCGGGCGACTTCACTGGCGTGGAAGCTGTCATCTTCTTGGCGGGCGACCAAAATGTCGCGATCCGGCGCAACGTCGAGGGCAATTTCAGCAAGCCGAAAAGCCCGCGTCTTTTCTTCATCGACCATGGGTTCGAAAGCGAGGGTCAGCGTTTGCCCGATTTGCAGACTGCGTGGATTATGCACTTTGCGGAAGGCGGCAATCGCCGCCTCGGCATCGTTGGCGGCGCTTCCGGCCTTGGTGAGCGCGACAAACAATGTATCGCCCTTGCCGATCATGACGGCTTTGCGGGTGAGGCCGTCCGAGACCGCTTGTTTCTCTTGCAAGGCCGGAAACGAGAACGCACCCGAGGTGTCAGCCGTGCCGGTTTCATGCGGCCAAACCCGCGCCGGATCGGCGGCCAATTCCTGCTCCGCCGGCGCCGATGCGGCGATCATGGCGCCCGTCATCGCCTGGCCTTGTCCGGGGCGCGGCGCCAGTTGCCCGCCCTCACGCCGCTTGGCGCCGCCGTCCGGCTGGCTCGCACGCGCCAAAACCGCACGTGAGGCTAGATTCGGCTCGTTGACCTTGGCGGCGGCAAAATTCTTGGCGTCGCTTCTGAGGACTTCGATGTGACGATCCTTGCCGATCTTAATGCTGAAACCTTCGAGCGCCACGGCGCCGGTTTTATCGGCGCGCGTCGCCAGAATGATTTGTTGACCTTCGCGTAGACGGCGCGGATTGAAATATTTGCGCAGCGCGCGGATGGCGCGGTCGGCTTCATGGCGGTCGATGCCTTCGCTGCGCAGAATGGCCATCAGCGTGTCGCCGCGGTCGACCAGAATCGTCACCGCATTAATATCGGTTTCCATCTCGGTTGCGGCGATAATGGGTGTCGGCTCTTCAGTTTCGCTGTGTGAGGCAGTCTTTGCGGTGGGGGCACTGGAGGCAGGGTCGGTGGCCGGTGTTTTCGCCGCCGGTGCGATTTCGGCCAGACTTTCGATCGGCGCGCGGGCGAGGCCGCCGGCAAAGCGTCCCGATGGCCGGCGCATGACGGTGGCATGGCGCTTTTCGTTGATGGCGATGGACAAGCCCTGCAGTTCGGATTTGCCGGCGTCATTCTCGGTGACGATCACATAAATGAATTGTCCGGTGCGCAGCCGCCGGGGATCGAAATAATCCCGCAAGGCGCCAACCGCTTTATCGGCGTCCGCCTGCGAGACGCCTTGAGCGATCAACATATTTATAAGCGTCGCACCTTTGGCGACGCGCAGTTTGCTGCGCGCACCGGCCACGGAGTCTAGCTGTGCTTCGCTTGCAATGCTTGCGCTCACGCTTGTTCCGTCGCCGAGTGTCAGGGCGGAGAGGCGCCGCGCGGCATAGCCGCCGTTTGGGGCGCGCTCTACTTCGACGACAGCGCCATTTTCCAAATGCACGGCCATGCCCAGCAGGGTCAGTTTTCCGCCGGCGCGCGCGTCGCCCGGCAACACCGATACTTTCTGCCCAACGCGCAATTGCCGCGGATCGAAGCGGGTCTTGAGCGCTCGGACGGCGCGGTCGATATCGCGTTCGTGAATTTTCAACGCGTGCATGATGTTGCCGATGGTGCTGCCCGAGCGCGCTTGCAGCGTGATCAGCCCGCCCGCCTGTCGCTTCTCGCCTACATAATTATCGGGCGACCAGATCTGGCTTGCCCGGCGGGCACGGTATCTTCCGTCTGCGCCGCGAATCACTTCGACGAAGCGGTTCTTGCTCAGTGCAATGGCGAACACGGATAATTGCACGCGGCCGGCTTGGTAGGGCTCAAAGCGCATCATGATGCGCTGGCCGACGCGTAGTTTTCTCGGATCGAATATCTTTTTGAGCGCCGTGGCGGAAGCGGCGGCGTTTTTCGCCGTGGCCCCGGCGGATTCGAGCAACGCAATCAGCGTATCGCCTTTGCCGACAAGCTGATCATAGACCGTATCCGATGAGTCCGTGGATTGAGAAGTCGCGGCATAGGCCGGCGAGACCGCGGGCGGGTCAGCGAATAGCGCTGTGGCGATGAAGCCGGAGACGGCGGAAAGGAGCGCGTAGCGCGCCACCATGCGTGTCATCTGAATCGTTACAAGATGTCGCATTACGTTGATATCATTACCTAATATTAGAAGCCGCCAAGCGGCGCCGAAACCGATCAATCGAAGTAATTATCCGCCCCACCCCCGGGACCGGCACTTGTACGGGCCGATTGCATATCCCGTCAACCATGCTGTCGCGTGCCATTTATGTCAATAGATTCTTGCACTTCGCGCGTTCTGACCGACTAAACTTGATCAGCCCTATTTGAGTGGTCCAGTTTGAATGTTAGTGCATGGCCGGCTTTTGGTACATCGGGACGACGGTTTCCGGGGCCGGTGGGCGGTAGCCCAAAGCACTGTGC
>PTKB01000101.1 GCA_002937555.1 Alphaproteobacteria bacterium MarineAlpha10_Bin2
AGGGAGCAGGCGGCGATGTTGATACGCCCGCCATCGAGCCCGGCCATGGCGATGCGGAAGCCCTGGCCCTCGTCGCCGATACGGTTGGCGGCCGGCACGCGGCAATCCTCGAAATTCACCATCGCCGTCGGCTGGCTGTGCCAACCGAGTTTGTTCTCCTGCGCACCGAAACTGAGGCCGGGCGAGTCTTTTTCGATGGCGAGGCAGGTAATGCCCTCGGCCCCGTCCCCGCCGGTGCGCACCATGGTGACGTAAACATCGGTCGATCCGGCGCCCGAAATAAATGCTTTGGAGCCGTTGAGGACATAATCATCGCCGTCGCGCAGCGCCCGCGTATTGAGGGCGGCGGCGTCGGAGCCCGAGTCCGGCTCGGTCAGGCAATAGCTGGCCAAGAGATCCATGGAACAGAGACCGGGCAGCAAGCGCCGGCGCAGCGCGTCGTCGGCGAAGGCATCCAACATCCAAATCGCCATATTATGGATCGAGATATAGGCCGCGGTGGAGGCGCAGGCACCCGACAGAGCCTCGAAAATCAGTGCCGCGTCGAGGCGCGCAAGGCCGGAGCCGCCGACATCGTCCGCGACATAGATTCCGCCGAATCCGAGAGCCGCCGCCTTCCGCAATGCGGCGACGGGAAATAACTTGTCGCGGTCCCATTCGGCGGCATGAGGCGCGAATTCGTTGGCGGCGAATTCGCGTGCCGTTTCTTGAAACGCGGCCTGTTCGGGGCTCAGATTGAAATCCATGGCAGGCACTTTACTGGCCTGCTTAGCTGCGCGAAAGAGCCGGTATCAACTATCCGGCAAGGGCGGCGAGCCTGCTCTCGTCGGGCCGCCAGGCAGCGAATTGCTGCGACAGACGGGTGGCGTGAATAAACGGCCAGGCAATCTTGATGCCGCGCATATTCTCTTCCAGCAACGCGCGCTCGGCCATGACGCGCACCCGGGGTCCGTCCCACACCGGCGAGTGGAGGAATGCCTCGCTGGCGATGCTGTCGAGCGCAAATTCCTTGAGCGGCCCGGCTAGCCAGCGGTAAATCTCGATCGGAAAACCGAGCTTCTTGCGCCGGGTGCGCACGGCCTCGGGCAGGATGCCGGCGAGCGCCTCGCGCAAAATATACTTTGCCGAGCCATCGCGGATCTTGCTTTCGACGGGCAGCGCGAAGGCGTACGTCATCAGCCGCCAATCGAGAAAGGGCGCGCGCGATTCGACGCCGTTGGCCATCGCCGCGCGGTCGAACTCGCGCAGAATCCAAGGCAAACGCCCCTCATGGGTTTCGAAGTAAATATGGCGCGTCAGGCGGTCGCGGTCGGCCAGATCGGGAGCATCCTCGGCCCAGATGGGAAACTCGAAGGGATAGGGCTGGATGCGCAGCACTTCGGCAACAGGCGTCGGGCGCGGCGTGGGGTCAAAAGGCGCAAATTCCGGTAAATCCGCCAACAGGGGCGCTAGTTTGCTGTTGATCCCTTCGACACCCATGGCGTCGGAAGCCGCTTTCAGATTGCGCAACTGCTCGACCGCCTCGATCATTGCGTGATTGGGATGATGGCGGTAGCCCGCCGTCAGTTCGTCGGCGCCATGGCCGTCGAGCGAGACCACCATGCCGTGCCGGCGCAGCTCGCGATACAGCAGCCATTGCCCAACCGGCAGGTGGCCAATTTCCTCGAGCTTGAAGATGATATCGTCGACTCGCGCCAGCGCTTCATCCGCCTAGGCGGTTTTGTAAACGCCTTTCGTGCCGGCAAATGCCACCACCGCTTCGGCGGCGGCGCGCTCTTCGTTCGCATCGTCGGCGCCACTGCCGAGGAAAAACGCAGTCTGCCAATCGTCGGGACGCCGAGCAGTTTGGCCGCCTTCGGCATTCAATTGCGCAATCACGCCATGCACCACGCTCGAATCCAGGCCGCCGCTCAGGCAGGTGGCGAGCGGCACGTCGCTTCGCATGCGCAGTCTGCAGGCGTCGAACAGCAGTTCGCGGAATTGCGCGATCTGACGCCCGAGACCAAGCGGCGGATCGGGCAGATGATCAAGCGTGCGCCACCAACGTCGGGGTTTGGGCGCTTGGCCCAACCGCACGGTGAGGGAATGGCCCGGCGCCAAGCGCCTGACCCCACTCAGCAGCGCGTGGGATGTGCCTTCGAAAGGGATGGCGTGCAAGATCGCGGTGGCGACGGCGCGCCCGTCGAAACCGGCATCGAAACCCGGCAGGGCGAGAAACGCCTTCATCTCCGAGGCGAATGCGAATCGCCGGCCGTCGAAATGCCAAAACAGCGGCTTCACGCCGAAGCGGTCGCGCGACAGAAAGAGCATTTTCTCCTTGGCGTCCCAAATGGCAAAGGCCCACATGCCGTTGAAGCGCGTCTGACACGCGGGACCCCACTCTGCGTAGGCGGCGAGCAGGACTTCCGAATCGCTTTCGCTCTCGAACCGGTGGCCGAGCGCGGCGAGCTCTTCGCGCAGCTCCAGGAAATTATAGATTTCGCCGTTATAGGTGAGCCACCAGCGGCCGTCGCCATAGGACATCGGTTGGTGACCGCCGTCACCGGTGTCGAGAATGGCGAGACGGGTATGGCCGAGCCCAAGCGCGCCTTCGCGATAGACACCGTTGCTGTCCGGTCCGCGATGGGCCAGCAGGCTGTTCATATTCTCCAGCACCGCCGGCGACACGGCCGCGCCGTCGAAATTCCATAGCCCCGATATCCCGCACATGGCGGAGAGCCTAGAGATAATTGGTTAAAAGATGTTGACTCTGCCCCGCTGTCACGCCGACGATTCTGTAAGTGCACCGATCACATCTCTAGGAGCCTACATGGCCAATTTTCCCGGGACTTTCGGCCGCTACCCGGCGACACGCCTGAGACGCAACCGGCGCTTCGAATGGTCGCGCCGTCTGATGGCGGAAAATGTGCTGACGCCGGGCGATTTAATATGGACCGTTTTCGTGCGGCCTGGCCAAGGCGAAACCGAGCCCGTGCTCTCGATGCCGGGGGTCGATCGGGTATCGCCGGATGTGCTGGCGGAGCGTGCGCGCGAAGCCTATTCCCTCGGCATCCCGGCGCTTGCGGTATTTCCGCAAACTCCGCCGGAACGCAAGACACCGGACGGCGACGAAGCGCTCAACCCGGACAATCTGGTGTGCCAGGCGGTGCGCGCGGTGAAAGATGCGGTGCCGGACATGGGCGTGGTCTGCGACGTCGCGCTCGATCCCTATACCAGCCACGGCCAGGACGGGCTGGTACGGGACGGCTACGTGGTCAATGACGAGACGGTCGAGGTGCTGTGCCGCCAGGCGCTCAATCAGGTGGCGGCGGGCTGCGACGTGATCGCGCCTTCCGACATGATGGACGGGCGTATCGGCGCGCTCCGCAATGCGCTCGACGAAGCCGGCCACGAAAAAGTATTGCTGCTCTCTTACGCCGCCAAGTATGCCAGCGTGTTTTACGGCCCGTTCCGCGACGCGGTGGGCTCCGCCACCTCGCTCGGCGAAGGCGACAAGCGCACCTATCAAATGGATCCTGCCAACAGCGACGAGGCGCTGCGCGAGGTCGCCCTCGACATCGAGGAAGGCGCCGACATGGTGATGGTCAAGCCCGGCATGCCCTATCTCGATATTGTGCGCCGGGTGAAGGAGACTTTCGCCATGCCAACATACGTCTATCAAGTGTCAGGCGAGTACGCGATGTTGATGGCGGCGGGCGAGAATGGCTGGCTCGACGGCGAGGGTGCGATCATGGAATCGCTGCTCGGCTTCAAGCGCGCCGGCGCCGACGGTATCCTCACCTACGCCGCCGTCCGCGCCGCGAAGGCGCTAAACGGTTAGCCGCGCAGCCAGGCGGTTACCGCCTCGATCTGTTCGGCCACCATGAGCGAAGGCGTGTGTCCGATACCGGGATATTCGATGACTTCCGCCCCGTCTTGGCGCATCTCCGCTGCCGTCTCGGCCGGGAGAATCTTCGATTCGGCGCCGCGCAGGGCCAGCACCGGGCATTCGATGCGCCGCCACCAGGGCCACAGCTCGATGTCACGCATCGGTCCGTTTGCGCGCAGCGCCTCGCCGATGGCCGGATCGTGATGATAGGCAAAGCCGCCGCCGTCGCGCGGGCGCAAGCTATGCAGCGTGAGATGCATCCAGATCTCGTCGCTCAATTCGCCCCATTCGGCGCAGACCTGCTTTTGATAACCTTCCGCCACCTCCAGATCGTTGAAATCGGGCGCCCGGCCGACGCGCTCGGCGATCGGTTCCATGCCGCTCGCCGGCAGGAACGGGCCGATATCGTTGAGCACCAGGCGGCGCACCAAGCCGCGTGCCACCGCGTCTTCATCGCCGGCGATCAGCATGCCGAGCGAGCCGCCGAGAGAAGTGCCGATCCAATCCACCTCATCGATGTCGAGCGAGGCCAGCAGGCCGCGGATATCCGAAACATAGGTCGCCGGCATATAGCCGCCTGCTTCGCGCAGCCAGTCGCTTTCGCCGCGCCCCGGCAGATCGAGGCAGAACACCCGGTGGCTTTCGCCAAGCGCCTCGGCGAGGAAATCGAAATCTCGGCCATTGCGTGTCATGCCATGCACGCACACCGCGACGCGTGGATTTTCAGCTTCGCCCCACTCTGAATAGGCCAGGTGGCGAAAGGCGCCGAGCCGGTCAGCAAAACGGTCGTTTATTTGAAATTGGCCCTTACGCATGTTCATGAAAATCCTCCGAGCATAGGCGCGCCAGATTGGCGAATAGCGTGTATCATCCCGGCCAGTATTTCTAAAGCAGCAAGGATGCGGATATAACATGGCGGTTCCCGGCCCCCTCAACGGCACAACGATTATCGATCTCACGCGCGTTCTCGCGGGGCCCTATTGCACCATGGTACTGGCCGATCTCGGCGCCCGCGTGATCAAAGTGGAAGTGCCGGAGAAAGGCGACGATGCGCGCGCTTTCGGCCCCTTCATCAACGATAAATCGGCCTATTTCATGTCGATCAACCGCGGCAAGGAGAGCCTCGCCTTGAACCTCAAGGACGATGCCGACCGCGCCACCTTCGAGGCGCTTTTAGAGACTGCCGACGTGCTGGTGGAGAATTACCGTGGCGGCACCATGGAGCGCCTCGGCTATGGCTGGGAAAGCCTACATCCGCGCTACCCGAAGCTGATCTATGCCGCCTGCTCGGGCTTCGGCCATACCGGACCCTACGCCGAACGCCCGGCCTACGACATGGTGGTTCAGGGCTTGGGCGGGGTGATGAGCCTCACCGGCCATCCCGGCGGACCGCCGACCCGTGTCGGCACGTCGATCGGCGATATCACCGCCGGCCTCTTTACCGCGATCGGCATCTCGAGCGCCCTCCATCACCGCACCACCAGCGGCGAAGGCATGAAAATCGACGTCGCCATGCTCGATTGCCAGCTTGCCATCCTGGAGAACGCCCTGGCGCGCTATTTCGCCACCGGCGACGTGCCCGGTCCGCTGGGTGCGCGCCATCCCACCATCGTCCCGTTCCAAAGCTATGAGACGGCGGATGGCCATGTCATCATCGCCGCCGGCAATGACGCTTTGTTCGCTACCTTGTGCGAAGCCCTGGCCTGCCCCGAGCTCGCCGGCGAAACGCGATTCAAGGACAATGCGGCGCGCGGTGAGCATGTGGAGGAGTTGAGAGTGGAGCTGGAGGCACGGCTGAATGAACAGCCCACGTCCCATTGGCTGGATGTGCTTACCGAAGCCGGCGTGCCGTCGGCGCCGATCAACAATGTCGAGCAAGTGCTGAACGATCCGCAAATCGCCGCCCGCAATATGGTGATCGAGACCCACGACCCTGAAGCCGGCACACTCCGCATGGCGGGCAATCCGATCAAGCTATCGGCCTTCGATGACCCGACCAGCCGCCAGCCCGCGCCCGCTCTCGATCAACACCGCGCCGGCATCTTGAGCGGCCTCAAGGAATGATGCCAGGTCATGTCGAAAAAGCGTAAACGCAGGAGTCGTTTCGGCCTGCAAACCCGGCGCCGGAGATTCCGCTGGTGGTGGCCGTTCGGCGGATTGGGCGTTCTGATTTTTCTCACGATTATCGTCCTCGCGGCGGGATATATATGGCTGCGCGGCTCGCTCCCCGAGATCGACGGCGAGGTGCAACTCGCCGGCCTCAAGGCCGACGTGGAAGTGATCCGCGACGCCAACGCAATCCCACACATCTATGCCGAATCCCTCCAAGATGCAGCGTTCGCAATGGGCTTCGTTCATGCTCAAGACCGCCTGTGGCAAATGGAATTTCAGCGCCGCATCGGCGCCGGGCGGCTATCCGAAATATTCGGCACGGAATCGCTTGGCTATGACCGCTTCCTGCGCACGCTCGGCGTCTATCGCTCGGCCGAGCGCACGTTCGATAATCTCGACGCCGAGACGCAGGATGTGTTTAACGCTTATGCGGCGGGCGTGAACGGCTATCTGGCGACACGCAGCGGCCCGCTACCGCTCGAATTCCTGCTGATCTCCCATGAGCCGGAGCCGTGGCGGCCAGCGGACAGCGTCGTTTGGATGAAGATGATGGCGTGGGATTTGGCCGGCAACGCCCTTGACGAGGCGCTGCGCGCGCGCATGGCCAAACTGCTCGATGCGGAGCAGATCGGCGAACTGTGGCCCGACTATCCGGAAGATGGCCCGGCGGTACTCGAAAGCAAGGCCGTGCCGGACTTGCCTTGGGAAGCGTTGGCCGCCCTCCTACCGCCGCGCCAGCCCGAGGGTCTCGGCTCCAACAATTGGGTGCTCTCCGGCGAACATACCGTGAGCGGCCATACGCTCCTCGCCAACGATCCGCATTTGGGACTGCAAATTCCGAGCCTTTGGTATCTCGCCCATGTCAGCGCGCCGGGGTTGGATGTCGCCGGCGCCACCCTGCCCGGCCTGCCGTTGCCGGTCCTCGGACGCACGCTGAACTTCGCTTGGGGCTTCACCAATACCAATCCGGATGTGCAGGATTTGTTTATCGAGCGCCTGCATCCGGACGACCCCGACAGATATCTCATTCCCGGCGGCAGCGCGCCCTTCGAAACACGCCAGGAAATCATCCGCGTCAAGGACGGTGATGATGTGGAGCTTACCGTTCGCGAGACGCGCCATGGCCCCATCGTGTCCGACACCATCAGCGGCAGCAGCGAATTTCTCTCCGCCGGCCACGCCGTCGCCTTCGCCTGGATCGCACTTCGCGACGATGATATGAGCGCGCAAGCCGCGGCGCGCATCGGATTGGCCGAGGATTGGGACAGCTTCACCTCGATCCTGCGCGATTTCCACACGCCGCAACAGAATATCGTGTTCGCCGATATTCACGGCAATATCGGCTATATCGCACCGGGCCGGGTGCCTATCCGGCGCTCCGGTAACGGCTGGATGCCGGCGACAGGCTGGACCGGCGAGCACGACTGGGTGGGGTTCATTCCCCATGGCGGATTGCCGCGCCTGTTCAATCCGCGCTCCGGGCGAATCGTCACGGCGAACAACAAGGTTGTCGGGCCGCGCTATCCCTATTTCATCACCCGCGATTGGTCGCAACCGCATCGTGCGCGGCGCATTGAAGCGCTGCTCGGCGAAACGGAACCGCACGATAGCGAGAGCTTCGCCGTGATCCAGGCGGACACCCTGTCGCTTGCCGCAAATTCCTTGTTGCCACGGCTCATTGAGCTGGCGCCGCCGAGCAGCGATGCGGCGCATGACGCTTTGATCCGGTTGGCGGCGTGGGATCAAGTCATGGCGGCGGATCAGGCCGAGCCACTGATCTACATGGCGTGGCTGCGCGAATTGATGCGCGCGCTCTTTGCCGATGAACTGGGCGCGACGTTCCACGACTATTTCGCGATCCGGGAGAGCGCCATTTTGGAAGCGCTGAAGCCCGGCTCCGCCTGGTGCGACGATACCCAAACGGCGGCGCAGGAAGATTGCGCCGCCACCGCCAGCACCGCGCTCGACCACGCGCTCGATTTTCTGGCCGCGCGCTACGGCGACAACATGGACGGCTGGGCATGGGGCGAAGCGCATTACGCGCACAGCGATCATGAGGTTCTGGGCCGCGTCCCGGTGATCGGCAAGATGTTCGAAGTCCGTCTGCCCAATGGCGGCGCCCGCAATACGGTCAACGCCGCCGGCTTCACCACGCGCGACGAAGACACGCCATTTGTCCAAAATCACGGCCCCGCATACCGCGCCATCTATGATTTGGATCCGCTCGGCCAATCGCAGGTGCTGCCGTACCTCAGGGGGCTGGCGCGCCTGGGCCACACGATCCACCTGATCAGTTTCGAGAAGGCGGCACGCTTCCACGCACTGGGGGAACGGTTGACGGCGGTGATGCGGGAGGCCGGCATCGCATGGCACCCGCAGTCCTACACCAAGCACCCACCGGTACTCTCCACCGTGTGGGACCTGCGTCGCCTGCGAAAAATGGCGAAGCAGCTCCATCGGGCACACCAGTTCGAGGTCGTGCACTGTCGCAGCTACATTGCGGCGCTGGTTGGCCTGCAATTGAAGCGGCGCGATCGCGTCAAGTTCGTGTTCGACATGCGGGGGTTGTGGGCGGACGAGAAGGTCGAGGGTGGCGCGTGGAACCTTCGTAACCCGCTGTTTCGCTCGATCTACCGCTTTTTCAAAGCGCGGGAAGCGGATTTCGTGACGGAGGCCGATGCAATCGTCAGCCTTACCAACGCCGGCCGTCGTGAAATCAAACGATGGCTCAGCTACTACGAGGCCTATCGGCCGCCTATCGCAGTTGTCCCGTGCGCCGCACCATTCAGCGAATTCGACGTGCCGTCGGTCGATACCCGGTCTCGGACGCGAGCGGAGCTCGGGATTCCTTCGGACGCCTATGTCGTTGTCTATCATGGTTCGCTGGGCACCTGGTACATGCTGCAGGAAATGCTGGACTGGTTCTCACTTCTGAGCGACCGGCGGCCAGGATCGCGGTTCCT
>PTKB01000102.1 GCA_002937555.1 Alphaproteobacteria bacterium MarineAlpha10_Bin2
GGTGTTCGCCGCCATGGTGGGCATCAGCGGCGCGGCGGTGTCCGCGCCGGGTCGGTCTCGAAGCCCGACACCGGCGCGTGGCCGAGATGCGATTTCAATGCCGCAACGATCTCCGCCCCGCCGCTTACCGTCTGTATTTTCCAGCTCAACGCCAACACATCTCGCCAATGGCATTCCGGGTGGAACAGCGCGCTTACTGCCGGCCAATCGGCCGCCGTGAGCGCGGCCTCGAATTGCGCGAGCCAGCGCGCCGTCATCGCCGAAATTGACTCGCCTGCGGTGTCCAGCATTCTCGATCCGCCTTGGTGGCCGTTAGGTTCGCGGGCCAGTCTAGGCGATTTAGGTTTCAACGGGAGTGGTGAATTGCCGATCCGGCCGCGCAAAACGGTGCGACAAGGCTTGACCCGGAGCGCCTCAAGGCTCAAATTAGCCCTTGAACCCGGTAGCGAAGCAATCGGAATCGGCGTTAACCATCAATTGGATAGATGAATTGCGCCGCCCCGCCAAGCTGCCGACATGTGGAGGAATATATGTTTAGCCCAATGAAGCTCATCATCTTGATCGCTGTGATCGCCATCGTGTGGTACGGCTTCAAGGCAATGGGCCGGATGAAAGCCAAAGCGGCGAAACTTAACGATTCGGACGATCAGGACAATATCGAGGGTCGCAATTAACCGGCAATGTTCGGTTTCAGCCTACCCAAACTCCTCGTCCTGATCGCCCTCATCGCGGTCGTCTGGTACGGCTTCAAAGCCTACGGACGCGTCAATCGAAAACGCCAAGCACAAACCAAGCAAGCGGCGCGGAACAAAGCTTCCGAAATCGCCGCCCAAGACATGATTCAATGCCCGAAATGCCGGGCTTACACCGCGTCGCTCGAATCCCACAGCTGTGAGGCATAGGCCGCGCCTCGGCGCGCCGTTCGACTGTTGACCGCCGCCCAAGAGGTGGCTAAGGGATAGACAACCTCATGGGCGCGAGTCGGCACGCATCTTTCCAATCGCTGATCCTGGAATTGCAGCGTTTCTGGGCCGAGCAGGGCTGCGTCATCCTG
This sequence comes from Alphaproteobacteria bacterium MarineAlpha10_Bin2, assembly GCA_002937555.1. Classification (GTDB taxonomy): domain Bacteria; phylum Pseudomonadota; class Alphaproteobacteria; order UBA828; family UBA828; genus PTKB01. Next base: position 1,055 of record PTKB01000102.1, read on the forward strand.
CAACCTTACGACCTCGAAGTCGGCGCCGGCACCTTTCATCCCGCGACGACGCTGAGGAGCCTCGGGCCAAAACCGTGGCGCGCCGCCTATGTGCAGCCGTCGCGCCGCCCCACGGACGGGCGCTACGGCGAAAACCCCAATCGCCTGCAGCATTACTACCAGTTCCAGGTGATCCTGAAGCCCTCGCCCGCGGACGTGCAGGCGCGCTATCTCGAGAGCCTGGCGCGCCTCGGCATCGACGCCAAGGCGCACGATATCCGCTTCGTCGAGGACGATTGGGAGAGCCCAACGCTCGGCGCCTGGGGATTGGGCTGGGAAGTCTGGTGCGACGGCATGGAAGTGACGCAGTTCACCTATTTCCAGCAGGTCGGCGGCATCGATTGCAATCCGGTTTCGGCCGAGATCACCTATGGGCTGGAGCGCCTCGCCATGTATGTGCAGGGCGTCGACAATGTCTACGAACTCGATTGGAACGGCGCCGAGGGCGCGGACAAAGTGCTTTACGGCGATGTGTTCCAGCAGGCCGAGCGCGAATTTTCCGCGTTCAATTTCGAACATGCCGATACGGACATATTGCAGCGCCATTTCATTGATGCGGAGAAGGAATGCCAGGCGCTGCTCGACCTCACGCCGGCGCTGCCACTGCCGGCCTATGACCAGTGCATGAAATCGAGCCATTTGTTTAATCTGCTGGATGCGCGCGGGGTGATCAGCGTCACCGAGCGCGCCGCCTATATCGGGCGCGTTCGCGCTCTTTCCAAAGCCTGCTGCGAGGCTTGGCTGGCGAGCGCCGAGAGCGGGGCATAGGCAGATGGCGGAACTTCTCTTCGAGCTCCTGTCCGAGGAAATCCCGGCGCGCATGCAGGCCAAAGCCGCCGCCGATTTGAAGCGCCTGGTGTGCGATGGATTGAAAGAGGCGCGGCTCGACCATGACGGCGCGCAAACATTCGTCACGCCGCGCCGTCTGGCGCTTGTGGTGGACGGCCTCTCCGCCGAACAACCCGATATCTCGATCGAACGCAAAGGCCCGAAAGTGGACGCGCCGGAAAAAGCCATTCAGGGCTTTCTCAAATCCGCCGGCGTCACTTTGGATGAATGCGAGCAGCGCGAGACACCGAAAGGCATGGTGTGGTTCGCGGTGAGCGAAGAGAAAGGCCGCCCGACGGCTGAGGTATTGGCGGATTTAATCCCGGCGGCGTTGGAAAAACTCGCCTGGGCCAAATCGATGCGCTGGGGCGAAGGGAGGGCGCGCTGGGTGCGCCCGATCCACTCTCTCCTCTGCGTGTTGGACGGCGCCGTGGTACCGGCGCGCTTCCACAATTGCCAAGCCGGCGCCGCGACCCGCGGCCATCCGGTGCTGGCCGATGGCGACATCGCGGTGAAAGACTTCGCCCAATACCGCGATGGCTTGCGCGCCGCGTTTGTGATGCTGGATGCGGCGGAGCGGAGCCAAGTGATCCGTGACGGTGCGGCGCGCCTGGCCGCGGCGGAAGGCGTTCAAATCAAACCGGACGATGGGCTGGTGGCGGAGAATGCCGGGCTGGTCGAATGGCCGGTGCCGCTGTTGGGCCGCATCGACGCCGAATTCATGGACGTGCCGGGCGAGGTGCTGAGCTCGGCCATGCGCAAGCACCAGAAATATTTCAGCCTCGAAGATAAAGACGGCCGCCTCGCGCCCTATTTCGTCATGGTCGCCAATATCGAAACTGCGGACGGCGGCGCGGCGATCACTGCCGGCAACGAACGGGTGCTGCGCGCCCGCCTGTCGGACGCGAAGTTCTTCTGGGATCAGGACCGCAAGCACACGCTGTCGAGCCGCACGCCGGCGCTGAAACATGTCGTCTTTCACGCCAAGCTCGGGACGCTCGACGAGAAGGTCGACCGCATCCAGGCGCTGGCGGTCGAGCTCTCACAATATATTCCAGGCGCGGAGCGCGACCGGGTGCGCTCGGCGGCACGTCTCTGCAAGGCCGATCTCAGCACCTATATGGTCGGCGAATTCCCCGATTTGCAGGGCATCATGGGACGCTATTACGCGCTTCAAGACGGCGAAGCGCCGGAAGTGGCCGCGGCCATCGCCGAGCATTACGCGCCACTTGGGCCGAGCGACAACTGCCCGAGCGCGCCGGAAAGCGTCGCCGTGGCGCTCGCCGACAAGATCGATACCCTGGTCGGCTTCTTCACCATCGACGAGAAGCCGACGGGCTCGCGCGATCCTTACGCGCTGCGCCGCGCCGCGCTCGGCGTCATCCGGCTGATTTTGGAGAACGGTCTCCGCCTACCATTGCGCGCCGTTTTTGAAACCGCAGGCGGCACGGGAGAGACGCCGCAGGCGCTGCTCGATTTCTTCGCTGACCGCTTGAAGGTGCACCTCCGCGAGAAAGGCGTGCGGCACGATCTGGTGAGCGCGGTGTTTGCGCTGGGCGGCGAGGACGATCTGGTGCGCCTCATGGCGCGCGTCGACTCGCTCGCCGGTTTTCTCGGCAGCGAAGATGGCGAACATCTGCTCACCGCCTATAAGCGCGCCGCCAACATTCTCCGCATCGAGGAGAAGAAGGACGGCCAGTCCTATGCCGGCGCGCCCGATACCGCACGCTTCAACGAGGATCAGGAGCGCGCCCTGCACGCGGCGATCCTCGACGTGAACCAACGTTCGTCGGATGCCCTCGAGGGCGAATCATATGAAGAGGCGATGGCACTCATGTCCAATTTGCGCCGGCCGGTGGATGAATTCTTCGATCATGTGACGGTCAACGCCGAAGATGCGGCGCTGAGATCGAACCGCCTCAACCTGCTCTCGGAAATCCGCGATTCGCTCGACCGGATCGCCGATTTTTCCAAGATAGAAGGCTGATGGCGCGATGACCCAATGGCTCAAAACATTCGGCGGCGGCAGCGCCGAGGGGTCGGCGGACATGCGCGATCTCTTGGGTGGCAAAGGCGCGAATCTCGCGGAAATGGCCAATCTCGGCCTGCCCGTTCCGCCCGGCTTCACCGTAACCACCGAGCTCTGCATCGCCTATTACGCGGGCGGCAAATGCTTTCCCAATTCGCTTTCGGCCGAGATCGATGCCGGTATGCGCCACATCGAGGAAACCGCCGGCGCGCGTTTCGGCGAGCCTGACAATCCGCTGCTGGTCTCCGTGCGCTCGGGCAGCCGCGCGTCGATGCCGGGCATGATGGATACGGTGCTCAATCTCGGCCTCAACGACGCAACCGCCGCCGGCCTTGCCGAGCGGACCGGCGATGCGCGCTTCGCCTATGACAGCTACCGCCGCTTCATTCAGATGTATGGCGACGTGGTGCTCGGCGTCGGCCATCACGAATTCGAGGATTTGCTCGACCGCGCCAAGGATGAGCGCTCCATCTCGCTCGATACCGACATGACGGCGGAGGATTGGCAGAGCCTGATCAGAGAGTACAAGGATTTAGTGAAAGCACGCCTCGATGCGCCGTTCCCCGAAGATGGCCGGGAACAGCTATGGGGCGCAGTGCGCGCGGTGTTCGATTCATGGATGAACGAGCGCGCCATGACCTATCGCCGGATTTACGATATCCCCGAAAGCTGGGGCACGGCGGTGAATGTGCAGGCCATGGTGTTCGGAAATATGGGCGAGGACTGCGCCACCGGCGTCGCCTTTACGCGCGATCCGTCGAGCGGCGACAAACGGATTTACGGCGAGTATCTGATCAATGCCCAGGGCGAGGACGTGGTCTCTGGCATCCGCACGCCGCGGCCGCTGGCGGTGCCGAATGGCGAAGGAGGCGGCGATAACGCGCTCGCTCTGGAGACGGTGATGCCGAAGGTGTTTGCCGAGCTCGGGTGCGTTTCCGGCCGCCTCGAGAGCCATTACCGCGACATGCAGGACATCGAGTTTACCGTGCAGAAGGGCAAGCTGTGGATGCTGCAAACCCGCGCCGGCAAACGCACGGCGGCGGCGGCGCTCAAAATCGCGGTGGATATGGTGGCCGAGGGCGTGCTCGACGAAGAAACCGCGGTCCTGCGCATCGAGCCGGAAACGCTCGAGCAATTGCTGCATCCGAGGCTCGATCCGGATGCGCCGCGCAATGTGCTGACCCGCGGTCTCCCGGCCTCGCCGGGCGCGGCGGCGGGCAAGGTGGTGTTTTCCTCCGAGCACGCCGAAGACCTCGCCGCCAAGGGCGAGGCGGTGATTCTGGTGCGCCCGGAAACCAGCCCCGATGATATCCATGGCATGCATGCGGCGCGCGCAATCCTCACCAGCCGGGGCGGCATGACCAGCCACGCCGCGGTGGTGGCGCGCGGCATGGGGCGGCCCTGCATCACCGGCGCGACGGCGCTCCGCATCGATCTCGCGGGGCTCAGCTTCAGCGTCGGCGGGGTGACGGTGCAGGAAGGCGATCTCATTACCGTCGACGGCAGCCGCGGCGAAGCGCTGGAGGGCGAAATTCCCACAATCGAGCCGGAAATGTCGGGCGATTTCGCCACCGTGATGGGCTGGGCCGACAATATCCGCGCGATGGCTGTGCGCGCCAATGCCGAGACCCCTACCGACGCCGCCATGGCGCGCAAGTTCGGCGCCGAAGGGATCGGTCTCTGCCGCACCGAACATATGTTTTTCGACGCTGCGCGCATTATCACCATGCGCGAGATGATCCTCGCCGACGACAGCACCGGGCGGCGCGCGGCGCTGGCCAAGCTGTTGCCCATGCAGCGCCAGGATTTTGTCGAGCTGTTCCGCATCATGGCCGGGCTGCCGGTGACCATCCGCCTGTTGGACCCGCCGCTGCACGAGTTCCTGCCGCATGGCGAAGCGGAGATCCGCGAGGTCGCCGAAGCCGCCGGCATCAGCTTCGAGGAGGTCAACGGCCGAGTGGCGCAGCTGCGCGAGAACAATCCGATGCTCGGCCATCGCGGCTGCCGGCTCGGCATTTCGCATCCGGAAATCTACGAAATGCAGGTGCGCGCCATCTTCGAGGCGGCGATCGAGGCCGGCCAAGCGGATAGCGGCCAGTCGGCGGTGCTGGAAATCATGATCCCGCTGGTGATGGGCGCGCCGGAGCTTAAGATTCTCAAAAACCTGGTCGACGGTGTTGCCGCCGAGATCGCCGCCGGGGGCGGTGGCGCGGTGCCGGATTATGTTCTCGGCACCATGATCGAATTGCCGCGTGCCGCGCTGCGCGCCGGGGATATCGCCGAGATGGCGGAGTTTTTCAGCTTCGGCACCAATGATCTGACGCAAACCACGCTCGGCATCAGCCGCGACGACGCAGCCAGCTTCATGGACAGCTATGTGCGCCAGGGCATGTTCGCCCAGGATCCGTTCGCCAGCCTCGATCTGGAAGGTGTCGGCGAGCTTATCGAAACGGCTTGCGCGCGCGGGCGTGCGGCGCGCGCCGATCTCAAGCTCGGCATCTGCGGCGAGCATGGCGGCGACCCGGCTTCGATCCATTTTTTCGCCAAATGCGGGCTGGATTACGTCTCCTGCTCGCCCTACCGAGTACCGATCGCCCGCCTTGCCGCGGCGCAGGCCAAGCTAAGTCAGGGCTGATGGCCGAAACCGGGCGCCTCACTGACGATAAATTTCACGAGAAGTGTGCGAAATATCATATCCCCGGGCCCTGTTAGGGTTTACAAACGTTTAACAAAGTATGTTTAAAATCGGTAGGGTTTAGGCAATACTAGGGAAGGCTCCGATTAGCCTAGCGGGTGGAAAATCAGCGCATGAATCACGACAGCATCGATTACGACGCCTTCTTCGCCGAGAAAATCTCGGAATTGAAGGATCAGGGCAATTACCGCGAGTTCGCGGAATTGGCGCGCCATGCCGGCAATTATCCGCATGCCCGGCGCTATTCCGGGACCGGCGAGGAAATCGGCGACGTCCAGATCTGGTGCAGCAATGATTATCTCGGCATGGGCCAACACAAAGCCGTGCTGAAAGCGATGACCGAGGCGATCAAGGCGCATGGCGCCGGCGCCGGCGGTACGCGCAATATTTCCGGCACCTCGCACCCGGTGGTGACGCTCGAGCGCGAACTCGCCGATCTGCACGGCAAGCAAGCGGCGCTGGTGTTTACGTCCGGCTATATTTCCAACGAGGCGACGCTCAGCACCTTGGCGCAGCTTCTGCCCAACTGCCATGTGTTTTCGGATGAGCTCAACCACGCTTCGATGATCCAGGGCATCCGCCACTCGAACGCGAGCAAGACCATCTTCAAGCATAACGATCCGGCCGATCTCGAGCGCCTGTTGCGCGAGGCGGACCCGGCGGTGCCGAAACTGGTGGCTTTCGAATCGGTCTATTCGATGGACGGCGATATCGCGCCGATCAAGGAGATCTGCGACGTCGCCGAATTATACGGCGCGATGACCTATCTCGACGAAGTACATGCGGTTGGCCTCTATGGTGCGCGCGGCGGCGGCATCGCCGAACGCGAAGGGTTGATGGACAGGCTCACCGTGATCGAAGGGACGCTGGCCAAGGCGTTCGGTGTGATGGGCGGATATATCGCCGGCTCGGGGCCGTTGATCGACGTGGTCAGGAGCTTCGCACCCGGCTTCATTTTCACCACCGCGTTACCGCCGGCGATCGCCGCGGGCGCCTTGGCGAGCGTGCGCCATCTGAAAGAAAGCCAGGCCGAGCGTACGCGCCATCAGGATCGCGCGGCGCGCTGCAAGGCCGAGCTCAAAAAAGTCGGTCTCCCAGTAATGCCGAGCGTAAGCCATATCGTGCCGGTACTGGTCGGCGATCCAGTGCGCTGCAAGGCAGCCACCGACATGCTGCTCGCCGAGTACGGCATCTACATCCAGCCGATCAACTATCCCACCGTGCCGAAAGGCACGGAGCGTCTCCGCATCACGCCGAGCCCGTTGCATGACGACGCGATGATGGACCGGCTGGTCTCCGCCCTCACCGACGTGTGGCGTAAGCTGGAACTCGGTTTCGTCAGCTAGGGCGCGTTTCGGCCCGGGTTCGCCCGCACCGCCAAGAGAAGATGCACCAGGCCGACGACACCGGCGCCAAAAATCATGGTTTTCGAGAGCGGCGAATGGAATGTGTATTCCGCGTCTCCCGACATCAACCAATGCACCAGTGCGTGGACACAGAGAAAGGCGTCAAAACCCAGTTGGGCGCGCCAGCGGACAATGGCGGCGCGGTCGATGCCCTCGGGATCGGTGCAGATTTGCGGCGCTACATTGCGCAGGAAATCCGAACATTCAGACAAAAAGGTGAAATGGCCGAGGCCGGGCATTTTGCGCTCGCTTACCCGCGCGATGCCATCGAGGTAGAAGCGGCTGTTGTCGGGCTCATTCAGGATGCCGTCCTCACCTGCCCAGAATATCAGCACTGGCACGTCGACATCGGCGAGCCCCGCTGCGTCGAACATCGGGCCGATCGCCGGCGCCGAAACGGCGAGGGCTTTGAGGCGCGGGTCTTTCAGGCTGACGCCGCCGAATAGGAATTTGACATGCAGCGGGTCTTCATCGCCTTGCTCTCGCGCCGTCTCGGGGCAGGTTAAGCTGGCCTGCGTCTGGCCAGCGCAATAGGCGAGAAGATTTTGCACATTGGGGCGGCCACCAGCGGCGGTGATGGCGGTGAAGCCGCCCGCCGAATGGCCGAGCGCGGCGATGCGTGCGGCATCGATATGGCCGCCAATGGCGGCGTCGACCAACAGCGCATCGATGACGAAGCTGAGGTCGCTCGGGCGGTTGTAGAGGTTCTTGGCGGTGCCGAAATCGCCATTGTCGAAGGTGCGGTCGCCGGGATGCTCGATGGCCGCGACGATATAGCCGTTCTCGGCGAGAAATTCGGCGAGATTGTACTGGTTAAAGCGGTTTCCGCCGGTGCCGTGCGAATGGAGCGCCAACGGATGACGGCCCGGCCGGATGGCTCCGCCCT
>PTKB01000103.1 GCA_002937555.1 Alphaproteobacteria bacterium MarineAlpha10_Bin2
CTCCCATATCCGGTCGTAGGGGGAGAAAGACCGTCATGCCTCGCGCAGCCATCGAAGACCATGTGCCCGTTATCGACATCGGCCCGTTCCGGACGGGCTCGCCGGAGGATAAATCGCGCGTCGCGCAAGAAGTCGACGACGCCTGCCGGGGCATCGGCTTTCTAATTGTTTCGGGGCATGGCGTGCCCGGCGATCTCATACAGCGTATGGACGTGGTGTGCCGCGAATTTATCGCCCTTCCCTATTGGGAAAAGGCGCGGCTCACCATGTCGACGGACCGCTACCGCGGTTACCTTCCGATGGGCAGCGAAGACGCCGCCTACAGCATGGAAGAAGAACGCCGCCCGCATGACCTTCGCGAATGCTTTATCAACGGGCCGTTCGATCATGCTTACGACGAGTATCATCATGGCACGGGCGGCGCGCGCTTTTTCTCGCCCAATGTGTGGCCGGACAAGCCGCAAGGCTTTCGCGCCACATGGGAAGCCTATTATTCCGAGATGGAACGGCTTGGCGCCGATCTCATGAGCATCTTTGCGGTGGCCTTGGGACTCGAAGAAGGTTTTTTCGCCGATAAGATCGACAAGCACATCACCAATTTCGCGATGATCCATTATCCGCCGCAGGATGACGCGCCCATGAGCAATCAAACCCGATGCGGTGCGCATACCGACTTCGGCAGCCTGTCGATCGTCTACACGGACAGCGACGTCGGCGGCCTGCAGGTGCAAACGAAATCGGGCGACTGGCGCGACGTCCCCTGCGTGCCCGGAACCTTCGTCATCAATGTCGGCGATCTCATGGCCGAGTGGACCAACGACCGCTGGTGCTCGACCTGGCACCGGGTGGTGAACCCGCCGCGCGACAAAGCGGGTGCCAGCAAATTGTCGCTGCTGTTCTTTCAGCAACCGAATTACGATGCCAGGATCGAATGCCTGCCGACTTGCACCAACGCCGACAACCCGCCCAAATATGCGCCCATCATGTCCGGTGAATATGTCGCGGCCAAGGTGGATAGAAGCCGCGCGCCACTGATGGAAGAAGGCCAGGCCAAGGCGGCGTCGTGACCGGATTTACGGCGCTACCCAAGCGATGGAGGACGGCAACATGATCAGCTTCGACGGACGCGTGGCGATTGTCACCGGTGGCGCACAGGGAATTGGCGCGGCCATCGCCAAGGGTTTGGGCAAGCACGGCGCCACGGTCGTGATTGCGGACATTAACGGCGACGGCGGCGCCGAGGTCGCCGCATCGATCGGCAACGGCGCTTTTGCCATCGAAACGGATGTCGGCGATTTGGATCAAATCGCCAAGCTCCATTCAGAAGTGATCGAGCGCGCCGGCAAGATCGATATTCTCATCAACAACGCCGCCATCATTCCGCCGCAGCTCACCTGGGAGGAAATCGATCATGCGGAATGGCAGCGCCTCATGCGCGTTAATTTGGACGCCGTGTTCTTCATGTGCCAGACCTCGGCCAAGCATATGCGGGAGCGCGGATACGGCCGCATCGTCAACATCTGCTCGAACACGGTGATCTGGGGAACGCCCGGCCTAGCGCATTACGTCGCCGCCAAGGGGGGCGTGCTCGCATTGACCCGGGCGTTGGCGACGGAACTCGGGCCCTACGACATTACTATCAACTCGGTTTCGCCCGGCATGACGGCAAGCGAAGGAATCCTCAACAGCGACTGGGTGGAGTTTTTCGATTTCGTCGAACCGACGCAGGCATTCAAGGGGCGCGGCACGCCTGAAGATATTGCGCCCTCGGTGCTGTTCCTGGCGTCGGAGAACGCGCGCTGGGTCACTGGATCGATGCTGAACACGGATGGCGGCGCGGCGCGCTGGTGACCAACGGCATGAGCCGGCAGACAATTTCCTTTTATAGCGAAGGCGCGAAACTGGCGGGCGATCTTTTCCTGCCCGATGGCGCTGGCGCCGACGACCGGCGCGCCGGCATCGTTCTCTGCCATGGCTATACCGGCGTCAAAGATCTTTATTTGCCGGACAATGCCGAGTGGCTGCGCCAAGCCGGCTATGCTGTGCTCACCTTCGACTACAAGGGTTGGGGCGAGAGCGAAGGGGCGCGCCACCGCCTGGCGCCGTTCAGCCGTGTCGCCGACAGCCATGCGGCGCTCAATTTCCTGGCCGCGCAGGAAGCGGTCGATGACAGCCGCCTCGGGCTTTACGGCACCAGCTATGGCGGGGCCACGGTGATTTGGGCCGCTGCCCTGGACACCCGCGTGGGCTGCGTCGTCAGCGTGGTCGGTGTCGGGCATGGCGAGAGATGGATGAAGAGCGTGCGCCGGCCCGACGAGTGGTTCGACCTGCTTGAACGCTCGGCGGCGGACCGCACAAAGCGCGCGCTCAGCGGCGAATCGGAGATCGTCGACCGTGACGTGATTTTGCTGCAGGACCGCGCCTCGGCGGAACTCTCGGCCGCGGCGCGGCGCGCCAACCCGGCGGCGATTAACAGCCTGCCGCTCGAGTTCGTCGACGAGACCTTGAGTTTTCATGCCGATTGGGTGGTCGACAAGATATCGCCCCGGCCACTTCTGCTGATCACCACCGACGGCGACCGGCTGGTGCCACCGGATGAATCGGAAGCCCTCTTCGCGCTAGCGGGCGAGCCCAAGAAACTGGTGACGCTCCGAGGTTTTGGCCATTACGACGTCTATTCCGAGCCCGCTTTCAGCGCCGTCATGGCGGAAACCGGCGCCTGGTTCGCGGCTCATCTTTCGGCCCGGATTTGAGCGCCAGAATTCCCGCTTGCGGACAAAAGAAACCCTCTCCCCCGGAAGGAAAAGGGTTTGAGAGTTGGAGGAGATAACTGTGTCGGCAGCCGTAAGCGCTCGGCGGCCTAACCCTGGCGGTTACTTGCCTCGATGATCTCGGTGGCGCGCTCATCCATCATTTCGGCCGCAACATAGTCGCCGAGGGCGTCATAGATCAAAGCCAGATTGAGCAGGCTGTTCACCACTTCCGGATGCGTCGACCCATAAGCCTTGACGCGGATATCGAGGGCGCGGCGATAGAGCGGCCGCGCCTCGGCGTAGTTCATTTCGGCTTCGTAAAGGCCGGCGAGATTGTCGAGGAGCGCGGCGTAGACGACGTCGTCGGCGCCGATTTCGCGCTCGGCGATGGCGATCGCTTATTTGGCGTGCGGAATGGCTTCCTGGAAACGGCCCTGCTCATAAAGTGTGGAAGAGCTGCTGAGCGCGTCCTGGTAACTGCCTGAGGCGGAAAATGTGGGGCTGGAGAAGAGAATGGTGGCAGCGGCGAAGAGGGCTGCGAAACGTGAAGCGATCATGAATTTTTATCCCGGTCTGTTGACCCCCGCCGAGATATTCGCCCGATCAGATTAGCTGCAATTCCTGAACAATCTATTAACGGCCATTACCACAGGCGTTCCGACGCCAGCGCCGCGCCCTCGGCCAGCGCTTTGAGCTTGAGCTGGCAAATCTTGGGATCGACCTTGCCGATGCCGGCGAAGGTGCCGAAGCCGCAATCGACGCCGGCGATCACTCGTTCGCGACCGATGACATCGGCAAAACGTTGGATGCGCTGCGCCACCAGTTCAGGATGCTCGATATAGTTCGACGTGCTGTCGATCAGCCCGGGGATGAGAATTTTATCGTCCGGCAGCCCCATCTCGCGCAGCACCGCCCACTCATGGGCATGACGCGGATTGGCGGCCTCGACCGAGATAGCCGACGGCTTGGCCTTGACGATGATATTCAAGATCTTCTCGAGCCCGATATCGCAATGATGCGGGCCTTCGTAATTGCCCCAGCAGATATGCATGCGCACGGATTCAGCCGGCACGTCGGCCAAGGCCTCGTTCAATGCCTCGACATTCAGTTCCGCCTGTTTGAGAAATTCGGCGTCGCTCATTTCGCTGAACGATACGTGGCGGCCCATGGCGAGGTCGGGGCAGTCCACCTGAAGCAGAAAGCCGGCGCGGGTAACGGCGGAATATTCTTCTTTCATGGCTGCTGCGAGGGCGGCGAGGTAGGTTTCGTGGCTCGGATAGTAGTCGTTGCTTTGAAATATGGCGATGACGCCGGGTGAGGCGGCGTTGAGAAAGCCCTCCTCCGCTTCCGATGCATCCAGTGCGTCGCGGAAATTTTCGAGATCGGCCTCGAGCGCCAAAGTATCGCGCACTGCCACCGGGCCGGTGCAGCGCGCCCGCACAATACGGCGCACCGCCGCCGCCTGGCCCATGCGCACACGGTATTTGGGGAAGCCGTCGAGATCGGCGAAGTGTATTGGCGGGCTGGTGCCGGAAAAGCCGGTCAGACGGTCTTGAATATAGGTCGCGTAGCCGGGCTTGCTGGCTTCGCCGTCGCTGACCACATCGATGCCGAGCGCCACCTGCTCCGCCACCACGTCGCGCACGGCGCGGCGCATGCATGAATCGAACGCGGCCCGGTCATAGGGCTCGCCGGTTTCCTTGGCGGTGAGGAAATCCATCACGTCGTCGGGCCGCGGCAGGCTGCCGACATGGGTGGTGAGTATTCTTTCGCTGCTGTGTTTCATATTCCGTCGTCTACCCTTTCGCGGGGCGCGGCCAAGATAGCGCATGGCGGCGGGCGCTCACAATCCTCATGGCTGGGCATTTAATCCGTAGCCGGAACGCGATAGGTTGCGCCATGCAGGTGCGGCGAAAAATGATCGGCGGGCAAGAGTGCTACGAAATCGTTGAGGCGTTTCACCACCGCGGAAAGGTCGAATACCGCTCCGTCGTGCCGCTCGGCACGGATCCCGACCCGGAGGAATCGCTGCGCAAACATCAGGAATCGCTGATCGATGTCACCCGCGCGCTGATCCGCCTGCAGCCGCTGCAGGACGCCGACCCCGCCATCCGGCGCAAATGCGATACGCTCGCGTCCCGCCTCAAAGATGAACAGGAACGCATTGGCCTTCTGATCGATGCCATCGAACGTTTGGATGACGCCGACGCGGGAGGCGATGCGGCGCAACCGGAGAACGAGGAAACGCCCGAGGCGGAGAAGCCTTAGCGCGCCTACCCTCGGCCGATAAAGGGCATCTTGGTGGCCATGACGGTGAGAAATTGGACATTGGCGTCGAGCGGCAGGCTGGCCATGTAAAGGATGGCTTGGCTGACATTGTCGACATCCATGATCGGCTCGTTGGCGATTTCGCCGTTTGCCTGCGGCACGCCTTGGGACATGCGCTGGGTCATCTCGGTTCCGGCATTGCCGATGTCGATCTGACCGCAGGCGATATCGTATTTACGCCCGTCGAGGGAGGTGCTTTTGGTGAGGCCGGTGATGGCGTGCTTGGTCGCCGTATAGGGCGCCGAATTGGGGCGCGGCGTGGTCGCCGATACGGAGCCGTTGTTGATGATGCGCCCGCCCATCGGATCTTGGCTCTTCATCATGCGGAAGGCTTCCTGGGTGCAATAGAAAGCGCCGCTCAAATTGGCGTCGACGACCTTCTGCCATTGCTCGGGGCTCAGATCCTCGAGGCCGATGCCGGGCGCGCCGGTACCGGCATTGTTGAACAAGAGATCGAGGCGAGCGAAGCGTTGCTTGACGGCGGCGAACAGCGCCGCTACCGACTGCGGATCGCCGACATCCGTTTCAATCGCGAGCGCCCGCTCGGCATCGGCGCCGGCCGCCGCCAGCGTCTCTTCCAAGCGTTCCATGCGGCGCCCAGCCAGCGCCACTGCGTATCCTTCACCGAGGAGCGCCAGCGCGGCATGTTTGCCGATGCCGCTGCCGGCACCGGTGACAACAGCGACTTTAGCTTCAGAACTCATGATCACTTTCTCCCTGCCCGCCTGCCTTGAATAGCGGCGGTTTGATTAGCACAAGTGGGAATCAATTCGCCAGCGCCACGGTGCGGCGGCGCCGGCGCAGCATGGTAAAGAGAGCGACAAGGACCACGGCCACGAACGGCAGTGCGGCGTAATTCATCACCTGCCAACCGATCCATTCATGCAGCATGCCCGACAGGAGGGCGGCGCAGGCGACCGAGCCGAATACCAGAAAATCGTTGGCTGCCTGAGTTTTGGCTTTCTCGGGCGGCGTGTAGGCCTCGGTGACCAGCGTGGTGGCGCCGACGAAGAGAAAACACCAACCAACGCCAAGCGCCATGCCGGCGACCCAGAAATAGGCGAGATCGACACCGGCCAAATTGATGGCCACGCAGGCCGCAATCAGCACCGCGCCGGCGCCCATGATGGTGGATATCCCGAACCGCCGGATCAAATGGCCGGTAAAGAAGGCCGGCGCGAACATGGCGAAAACATGCCACTGGATCACTTGGGCGGTGTTGAAAAAACCGTGCCCGGCGCCGAGCATGGCAAGCGGCGTGGCCGACATCAGGAGCGACATCAGCATATAGCCGACGATGCCGCCGAGTGCTGCGACGATGAACACCGGCTGGCGCATGATCACATGCAGCGGCCGCCCGCCGCTGGCGCGCTCCGCCGCACCGGGGCGGGGAATGGCGACAAAGCGCAAGGTCAAGAGACTGGCGACATAGAGGACCGCGATCGCCACATATACCCCGGCGACCAAATCGTTCGGCAGCAGGTCCTTGGAATAATTGGCGAGCAATGGACCCAAGGAAGCAATCACGCCGCCGGCCATCACCAGGGAAATAGCCCGGCTCTTGAAGGCTTCTTCGGCCGTATCGGCGGCGGCGAAGCGGTAATACTGGCCGAAACCGTTAAACGTGCCGACGAGAAAACTTGCGATGCAAAACAACACGAAATCGGAATTGCGGATGGCGACGATGGCGAGAAATACGCCGACTAGGCCGATACAAAGGCCGACCGTGAAGCCGTCGCGCCGCCCGATGCGCTTCATCAAGAACGAGGCTGGCGCCGTTATCGCCATCACGGCGATAAATTGCATCGCGAGCGGCAGAGTTGCGAGGGCTTTGTCTTCGGCGAGGCTGTGCCCGATCAGCGCGGCGGAGGTCACGATCGCCGAGGTCGCGGTCATGAAGAAGGCCTGACACAGCGCTAACAGAATGACGTTGCGCCGGCGCGAGCCTGGCGACAGAACTGCCCCGCCGCTTTCCGCTTTTGCGCTCAAATGCCGGACGACCGGAGCGGACGGCGCGGCACCTTATTGCGCCGTCTGACCGGTTAAGATCGGCGCGGGTACGAGGGGTGCGAGTGTGTAATCCGCCGCCGCAAGGCCATCGCCGATGGCGCGCGCCAAATCGACCGCGTTCGGGCCATCGCCATGCAGGCATATGCTGCGCGCCGTCATGGCGACCGCTTTACCGTTTACGCTCACGACTTCGCCATGCTCGAGAAAACGGGCGAGACGCTGCTTGGTATCGTCCAAATCGGCGCCTTCGTTGGCGCGTTTCAGGACCAGGCCACCTTCATCGTCATAGGAAAGATCGAAATAAAGCTCCGGCACTACATCGATCCCCATATCGGCAGCGATGCGGGTCACCGAGTGTTTCTCGGCCGGTGCGGGATAATAGATCATCGGCTGCGGGCACACTTCAATCACCGCACGGGCGAAAGCTTCGCTGAGCGGCTCGCTGACGCTCAACATCGAATAGAGCGCGCCGTGCGGCTTGATATGGTGCAATTCCATGCCGTGCGCTCGCAAGACGGCGCTGAGCGCACCCGCCTGATAGAGCGTATCGGCATAGACTTCTTCCGGCGACAGCGACATCACGCGGCGCCCGAAGCCGCGCAAATCGGGCAGGCCCGGATGGGCGCCGACGGCAACTCCATGCTCCTTCGCCAGGCGCACGGTTTCGACCATGATCATCGGGTCGCCGGCATGAAATCCGCAGGCCAGATTGGCCGTCGTGACATGCGGCATGAGCGCTTCGTCCGCACCCATGACCCAGTTACCAAAACTCTCGCCGCAATCGATATTTATGTCGAATGTCTGAGACATGATGGCCAATCCTGCTTAATGAAGAGCTCTCTCGGCCTCAAATAGCCCTTTATCCACGTCCTGAGAAGGACCTTCGACCAATTATTT
This sequence comes from Alphaproteobacteria bacterium MarineAlpha10_Bin2, assembly GCA_002937555.1. Classification (GTDB taxonomy): domain Bacteria; phylum Pseudomonadota; class Alphaproteobacteria; order UBA828; family UBA828; genus PTKB01. Next base: position 7,989 of record PTKB01000103.1, read on the forward strand.
TTGCTTTAATTGCAAAAATTTCGAATCATTGGCTGATATTTTTCTCAAGAGTCTGTATATAACCAGTCCGGCTTGGATTTGACGTCCCGGCCGCTAGAGCCATAGCCACACGATCAAACAAGAGAAAACATATGCCCCCGTCCTATCACAGGAAGCCGAAGCCGTCCCGCGAATATCAGAACAAGAAACGTAATTGTTTGAAATGCGGTGAAAAATTCCTCAGCGAATGGACCGGCGAGCGGATTTGTCCGAAATGCAAGCAAACCACCGAATGGCGCTCGGGCGCCGGTATTTCGGCGGCCTGACGGCAGTATTTCGCGCATCTGCCGCAGCCAATATTTCGGCACCTGTGGATATTCGACCAATTTGACCCTTCCGGCTTTCGATTTAGCGAGAAAGCCGGATGTGGATTCACAGGTAAATCGCCACCCCAAATTGAGGTTTTGGCGGAAATTGGACAGGTTTCCGCGATATCCACGCATCGGTGCGTCCTGAGCGGCGAATATTCATGTCCGCGCTAGGTCGTTTGCCGCCACCGGTTCAGGCCGCTTTGTGGATGGGCGGGACAGTGCTTTCCTTTGCCTTGATGGGCGTCTGCGGGCGCGAGCTGAGCACCGAACTCAACACTTTTCAGACACTATTCTGGCGCAGCCTGTCCGGCGGCGTGGCAATCCTGCCGCTGTTGTTTCATCAGGGCTGGGGGCATGTCCGGACGCAGCGCCCGGCGGCGCAAATTACCCGCAATCTGTTCAACTTCCTCGGCCAGTATGGCTGGTTTTACGCCATCGGCGTGATCTCGCTAGCGGAAGTCTTCGCGCTCGAATTCACTACGCCGATCTGGACCACGCTGCTTGCCTTCCTGTTCCTAAAAGAGCGGCTGACGGTGCCG
>PTKB01000104.1 GCA_002937555.1 Alphaproteobacteria bacterium MarineAlpha10_Bin2
CGGCGCCGGTATCGGCGAATTGGAAGCTGAGATCGAAACCGTCCTCTCGCCCGCCGGGCTGACGCATATGGGCTCGCGCCAGGCCAAGTTCGGCAAGAGTGGCGTCGCCGACAGACTGGCCCGCCTGGTCGCCTCCGTGGACGCCATGATTTCGGCCTGCGATATCGTCGAGGTGTCGCACCAGTCGACGCTTTCCGTCGACAAGACGGCGGCGGTTTATTTCCAACTCGGCGCGCGCTTTGGCCTCGAATGGCTGCGTGAAGACGCCGCGCCGCTGCTCGGCGGCGACCATTGGCAGCATCGCGCCGTCGCAGCCATCATCGAGGATCTGTTCTCTCAGCAGCGCGCGCTGTGCCGCACGGTGCTTTCCGATGGTGCGCATCTAACGCCCGAAGAGACGGTCGAGAACTGGATATCTGAAAACCAGGAAACCTTCGGGCGGGCCGCGGTCTTGTTCGATGACCTCGAAAGCGCTGGCCCCTTGGATCTCGCCAAACTCGCGCTCGCCAACCGCCATATGCGGGAATTGATCCTCGCTCAATCTTGAGCGTGGTCGACCAATTCCTGGACATAGCGCGGTAGAGCGAACGAAGCCTGGTGAACGGCCGGGGTATAATAACGCGTGTCGATCGCCGAGTTTTCGAAACGGCGCGCCAGCGTCTCGAGCGGGGTGCGCCAAAGTTTCGTTTTGTCGCTCGCCCAGCCGAGCGCCATCGGGCCGCCGACATAGGCCGGCACATGCGTCACATAGGAACGCGCATCGGCGAACAGCGACGCCAGGGCCGTCATGCTGTCGCGCAGCTCCGTCACTTGTATGAAGGGCACGCCGTTCTGCGTCACCAAGACGCCGCCCGGCGCCAGGCAGCGCTTGCAACCTCGGTAGAATTCAATGCTGAACAGCGCAGCACCAGGGCCGATCGGGTCCGGCGCATCGACGATAATGACATCAAAACGGGCGTCGCTTTCGGCGACGAACTGGCAGCCATCCGCGATTACCAGGTCGAGCCTCGGATCCTCGAACGCCTGGCCCGAGATCGCACCCAGATAACGCTTTGAAAGCTCGATTACGGTGCGGTCGATTTCGACCAATGTCGCGCTTTCCACGCTCCGGTGTTTAAACACTTCTTCCGCCGCGCCACCATCGCCGCCGCCGATGATGAGCACGCGCCGCGCCTTGCCATGCGCCAGGATGGGCACATGCACGATCATCTCGTGATAGCAAAATTCATCTTTTTCGGTCGTTTGCACCACACCGTCCAAAGCAAGTACCCGCCCCATGACGGCATTTTCGAACAACAGGATATGCTGATATTCGGTCCGCTCTTCATGGAGCAAACGGCTGATCTTGTAGGTGCTGGTGAAATCGCTGGGCTCGAGAGTTTCCGACCAGCTCTTCATTCCGCGCCGCCTCTGAGGATTTCGCGCACGGCGATCCGCTCAGGCTCGAACGCCGCCGTCAAGACTGCGATGGCCGCTTCTGGATCGGTGTTGCCACAGGTGAAGATGTCGAATGCGGCAAAACCGCGCTCGGGCCAGGTATGGACACTGATATGGGATTCCGCCAGCACCGCGACTCCGGAAACGCCGTCATTGACGGTGAAATGGTGGAGATGGATATGCAGCAGCGTTGCGCCCGCCGCCGCCACGCTCTTTCTGAGGGCGGCTTCGACAAACTTGAGATCGTCGATTCGCTTGGGCGCCCACATATCGATGATTTGATGCGCGCCGGCATAGGATTTGCCGCCGCGTTCAATCGGATGGTCCATCCGAGCGTCGGCGTCGCCGCGGGAAGTTTCTACGCTTGTTGGTTTTACCGTCATGCTTGCCCGCTAATGGCGGAAATGGCGCATGCCGGTGAAGACCATGGCCAAGCCGGCATCGTCCGCCGCGGCGATAACTTCCTCGTCGCGTATCGAGCCGCCCGGCTGAATGACCGCCGTGGCGCCGGCCTCGGCGGCGGCAAGCAGTCCGTCGGCAAAGGGAAAAAAGGCGTCGGACGCAACAACCGAGCCAATCGCACGGGACTGCGTCTCGCCCGCCGCCTGCGCCGCCTCGGCGGCTTTCCAAGCGGCGATGCGCGATGAATCGACGCGGCTCATCTGTCCGGCGCCGACGCCCACCGTGGCGCCGTTTTTGACATAGACGATGGCGTTGGATTTGACGTGTTTGCAAACACGGAACGCGAAAATCATATCCTCCAACTCAGCCGCGCTGGGTGTGCGCTTGCTGACGGTTCTTAAATCCTCGGCGGCGATGCGGCCATTGTCGCGCTGCTGCGCGAGATAGCCGCCGGAGAGTTGACGTAAAGCCATTCCGGGTGCCGCCGGGTCGGGCATGGCGCCGCTCAACAGCACGCGCAAATTCTTTTTGCCGGCGAGCACTTTGAGAGCCGCCGCATCCGCTTCCGGCGCGATAACAACCTCGGCGAATAACTTGGCGATTTCCTCGGCCACCGCCTGATCGAGCGGCCGGTTGGCGGCGACGATGCCGCCGAACGCGCTCACCGGATCACAGGCCAACGCCTTGAGATAGGCTTCTTTGAGGTCGCCGCCTTGCGCCGTGCCGCACGGATTGGCGTGCTTGATGATGGCAATCGCGGGAGACGCGAACTCCGCCACCAGCTCGAACGCGGCGTCGGTATCGCTCAGATTGTTGTAGCTCAGCTCTTTGCCTTGTACCTGGCGGGCGCTGGCAACGCCGGGCCGTGCCGGACCCCCTGCATAAAAGGCGGCAGCGAGATGCGGATTCTCGCCGTAGCGCAGCATTTGCCGGCGTTCGGCCGCAGCCGTCAGGCGCTCCGGAAAATCGTTGCCCTCTTGATGCGCGAACCAATTTGCGATGGCCGAATCATAGGCGCCGGTGCGGGCATAGGCCTTGGCCGCAAGACGGCGGCGAAGCGCGCCCGTTGTTGCGCCCTTGTGTTCAGTCATTTCATCGATCACCGCCTGGTAATCGGCGCTTTCCACCAGCACCGTCACATCATGGTGATTCTTGGCGGCGGCGCGGATCAGCGTCGGCCCGCCGATATCGATATTTTCTATGCAAGTTTCGAAATCGCCGCCTGCAGCCACCGTTTGCTCGAAAGGATAGAGATTGACCACGACAAGGTCGATCGGTTGGATGTCGTGCGCCGCCATGGCATCCAAGTGGGCGGCGTTGCCACGCATGCCGAGAATGCCGCCATGCACCTTGGGATGCAGCGTCTTCACTCTGCCGTCGAGCATTTCGGGAAACCCCGTATGTTCGGAAACGTCCTTTACCGCCAGGCCAGCGTCGCGCAAGGTTTTTGCCGTGCCGCCGGTCGAGAGTAATTCGATACCTGCTTCTGCAAGAAATTTTCCGAACGCCGCCAGACCCGATTTGTCGGACACGGAGATCAGGGCGCGGGAGATTGGTCGGTGCTCGGCTTTTTTTGTCATTGTGGCTTCTCTTGTTCGCTCGCGGGTGTGGCGGGCGGTGATTACCGGGCGGCGCGCCGGTTTGCCGGGGTATCGGGTGTCGGCGCGTCGGCGCGGAACTCCGGAACGATGATGCCGATCTCCGCCAGCGTCGCCGCGCTGTCGCGCGCCCGCGCCGCCACGCACAAGCGTTCGATCTGTTGCTGCAGCACGGCCAGGTCGGCCGGGCGCGAGGTGGCGCGTTGCAGGCCGGCGACCGACGTATCGGACAATGGTTCTTTCTCGTGGAACAATTCCTCCGCCAATTTTTCGCCCGGGCGAAGGCCGGTATATTCGATCTTAATGTCCCGTTCCGGCGTCAATCCGGCGAGGCGGATCATTTGACTGGCCAAATCCTTGATTCGGACCGGCGTGCCCATATCGAGCACGAAAATCTCGCCGCCTTGGCCGCGTGCGCCGAGCGCCGAAGCCTGCAACACCAGCTGTACCGCCTCGCGCGTGGTCATGAAGTAGCGGCTGACTTCGGGGTCTGTGACGGTAACCGGGCCGCCGGCGGCGATCTGGCGCTGAAAGAGCGGCACCACCGAGCCTGACGACGCCAGCACATTTCCGAAGCGGACCGTCACCAAGCGTGTGTGCGCTTGATCGCCGGCGGCCAGCGAAAGACCCAGCGCCTGGCAGTAACTTTCCGCAATGCGCTTCGTTGCGCCCATGACATTGGATGGATTGACCGCCTTGTCGGTGGAAATCAGCACCATCACCGCGACGCCGTGGGCGACGCAGGCGTCGGCAACATTGCGCGTGCCCAACACATTGGTGAGCACGCCTTCGTTGGGGTTGGTTTCGACCATGTGGACATGTTTGAGGGCGGCGGCGTGAAACACCAACTGCGGGTGCGCCTCGTCGAAAGTCGAGTTCAGGCGCCCTAGATCGCGCACGTCGCCGAGCACGGTTTCGCGCGAAATTTCGGCATGGCTCTCCGCCAACTCCATGTCGATGGTGTAAAGATTGAATTCCGAATTATCGACCAGGGTTATGTGCGCCGGCTCGTGCCCAGCGATTTGGCGGCACAATTCGGCGCCGATGGAGCCGCCGGCGCCGGTGACGCAGACGCGCCGGCCGCGGATCAGCGCTGCCATTTCCTTGCCGTCGAGCGCCGCTTGCGGGCGGCCCAACAAATCCTCGATCGCCACCGGCCGGATGTCGATGGCGCCGGCTTCGCCGCTGCGGAAATCCGTCATCCGCGGCAGGCGTGAAAACGGCATGGAGAGCCCTTCCGCTGCATCGAGAATTTCGCGCAAGCGCTCCGGATCGAAACTGTCCGAAGTGAGGATCAACCGTTGCGGCTGGGTGCCGCGCCGTTTGAGCTCGCGCACGATCTCGACAAGATTGTGGGCCGGGCCATAGACCCGGACGCCGTGAATATGGCGGCCAATCTTGGCGGCGTCATCGTCCACTAGGCCCACCACGCGGTAATTCGCGGCGCTGCCGCTCAAGCTAGAGCGGATAAAGAGATCGGCGTCGTCGCCCGCGCCGAGCAGCAGCACCGGCACGCGCATACCGCCATTGGCGCGCTGAAAGAAGCCGGCCAGGCCGCGCTCCATCAGGCTGCGGTAAAGGATACGCGGGCCGGCGAGAAGCGCCGCGAGAAGCAGCAGATTGATCGGCAGCGCCGAGCGCGGATAGGCCTCGAGCCGGGTGACGACAAACAGCAGCGCGACGAAGATGAGGACCGCGATGCCCGACGCCCAGACGATTTTCGTCACGTCTCGCGAGGCGGTATAGCGCCAAAAACCTCGGTAGATGCGCATGCGCCAGAAAACGACTGCCGAAATCACGCTGAAGGCGAGAATGCCCTCGACGAAAAAGCCGCTCGATTCATGCCAGAAATTATCGACACCGCGGCGCAGCAACAGCGCCACGGCAAACGAGATTGCCGCCATAGCCACATCGAAGGCGGCGACCGCGTAGGTTCTGTTGATGCGACTAGTCTGCATGGGCCGGTCTGATTATCGCGAATCGAAGATAGCATAAAAGGGCGGCGGTGAGCAGCAATCCCGCGCCCAAGGCGCTCCATGCCGCGGCCGATGACAGGGTCGTCGCCAGAGCGAGGCCGGTAAGCAACAAATTCACCGCCGTCACCGCCACCACCACATGCCCATGACTGCGCCCGGCCGCCACGGCGAATTGGTAATAATGCTGTTTGTGGGCGCGCCAAATGGGCTCACCCCGGGCCAGGCGCCTGACCAAGGTAAAGCTGGCGTCGGCGACAAAATAAAGCACCAGAAGGAGCGCCGCCTGCCACAGCCCGAAACTGGCCAAAGACAACAGCAGCCAGCCGATGGCATAGCCGAGGGGCACGCTGCCGACATCGCCGAGAAAAATACGCGCCGGCTGCCAGTTCCACGCCAGGAAGCCGAGCGCCACCGCAGCCAAGGCCAGCGCATAGGCGCCGAGCCAGGCGGCGGCGGGAAATATGACCGCCAGCGCAAACAGCCCGAGCCCTGCGCTCGTGGCCTGGCTGCCGGCGATGCCGTCGATACCGTCCATGAAATTGAACAGATTAACGAACCACAGCCAGATGAGCCCGCTCAGCGCCAGGTCGAGGACTGGCGGCAAGGCGCCTTGAAACACGCCGCCCTCAGGTAACGCAAACAGGCCGGCGCCGACCGCGATCGCCTGCGCGCCGAGGCGGACGATCGCCGGCAAACCGCCGCGCACATCGTCGAACCAGGATATCAACGCCAGCGCCGCGCCGGCCGCCAGTATGATCCAAAATTCATGCGTCGCGGCAATTGCCGCGCCGGAAAGCCAGAACGCAAGCCAGGCGGCAAGCAACACGCCGATCACCGCAATGCCGCCGCCGCGCGGCGTTGGCGCGGCATGGCTGGAGCGCTCGTTGGGAATGTCGAGCACACCGCGTTGGCGCAACAGGCGAAGCACTCCGGCGGTGGCGAGCCAACTGGCGGCGCCGGCAGCGAGGCCGCCGATGAGTACAACGAACAAATTCATGCGCCGCTTTCGCGCCGGTATACCGCTTGGTCGGTGACAACGTAATCCACCCGGTCGTCCAACAGCGCTTGCGCGCATTCCTCGGGGCGGTTGATGATCGGCTCCTCATGGACGTTGAAGCTGGTGTTGATCATCGTCGGCAGGCCGCTCAGTTGCTTGAATGCGGCGAGGATATCGTAATAGAGCGGATTGTGCGCGCGACGAATGATCTGTGGCCGCGCCGTGCCGTCGACATGAACAACGGCCGGGATGCGCGCCCGCCAGTCTTGCTTGACGTTGCAGGTGATCGTCATGAAATGCGCGGTATAGCTGTTGCGGGCGCCGATATCGAATAGCGTGGCGGCGTCATCTTCGGCGATCACCGGCGCGAAAGGCATGAATTCGGAGCGCGAGAGCCGCTGGTTGAGCGCATCGTTGATGCCGGCATCGGCGGGCGACGCGAGAATGCTGCGGGCGCCGAGCGCGCGCGGGCCATATTCCATACCGTGGCTGAATATCGCCACCGCATTGCCCGCCATCAGCAGTTCCGCCGTCTTGTCGACCGGATTGTCCGATATCACGCCAAGCCCGGCCGTGCCGCCGAGAACTTTGTCCGCGCCGGTGCCCCAGTCGCGGCCGAAATAAAGCGTCTCCAGCGGATAGCGCGCGGCGAGCCAGGTTTTCATGCCGTCGCGCTCAAGCAGAAATTGCAGCACGCCGCCAGCGGGCAGGCCCTGGTCGCTCATCGCCGGATAGACGAACACTTCGTCGATATCGGTTTCCTCGGCGAGGAGGCGATTGAGGCGGACATTGCCGAACACGCCACCACAAAGACCGAGGCGGCGCACCGAATAACGCGCCAGCAGGTGGCGCACGGATTCGAGTGTCACTTGCTCCAGCACCTCTTGAATCGACGCCGCCATGTCTTCGCGCGAAATATTTTCCGCCGTTTTGAACATGAACTGACGAAGCTCCGGATTGGTCGCGAAACCGCTCTGGATCTGTCCCTCGGCATCGACCTTGAAATGCGTGGCGATGGCCTCTGCCGCCGAGGGTTGGCCGAGCGCCGCCAGGCCGGTGAGTTTGCCTTCATGGCGGTTGATACGCCAGCCCAGAGCCTGAGTGGCATAGCCATAAGCGAGACCGAGGCTGTCGATTCGCGCCGGCGCGGCGAAACATTCATCGCCGCCGTAAAGCGTGCTGAGCGCGCCGTCCTGAAAGATGCGATGGCTGTATTGCACATTGTCGCCGCCGCCGTCCGAGGTATAAAGCAGCGCGTCCTGCCAATCGGTGTGAAACAGCGTGGGTAGGGCATGCGCCAGATGGTGGTTGTAGAACGTGAGTCGGGTCGATTCGCGGAAGCCGAAATCGGCGAGGAATTTTTTGCCATCGAACAGAGCTTCCGAATCTGCGTGACCGGCGCGCACCAACTCGCGCTCCATGCTCTTGTGTTTTTCTTTGCCCAACGCGTGGCGGACCTTGCCCTCGAGCAGGCGAGAGCCGCGAAAATGCTTGAAATAGCGCCATGCGAAAGCGCCGCGCCCGAGGACCACTGCGTCGACCTCGCGCCGTGTCAGGCCGGCGATGGCGAGGCATTCGTCGATCGCTTCATCGGGCACCCGCCCGCCGTCGATCTTGCGCCTGGTCAGGCGCTCGAGCGAGACCGCAGAAACCATTCGATAATCGTCGAACAGGCAAGCGGCGGCCTCGTGATATCCGGGGTGGACACCGAGAATAATCATGCGCGTTTTGGGCTCGATGGGCTGGGAACGGCTGTGCGCCGAACCTACCGCCCGCTCCCGCCATGCGTCAATCCATCGCCGGGCGCAAGCCGGGGTGCAAACGCCCATGCGGCAGTTTGCCGCGTTCCGATTGCGGTGTTACATCACGTTATCTGCTGATTCCCAGCGCGAGAGGAGCCGCGCCTTTGTCCGTTGCAAACTCCGTTGCAAACAAGGAAGGGCAGACGCCGAGCCGGCACTGGTTGGCGTTGGCCGCAGCGATTTTTTGTGGCATCGGCGTTCCGCTGTTGGCATCGAGCCCAACCGTGTATGGCGTCGCGCTGGCGATTGCCTTGTTGCTTCTGGTGGCGGCGCCGGGACGCTTCCGATTGGCCGGAGAATTCGCTAAAGGCGCGCGCACACCGCTCGGATTGGCAATCATCGTCATGTTTCTCTTATGGTTGCCGGGGGTCGCCGAGTCGCCGGATCTCGGGCGCTCGCTCGCGACGTGGGGGCGGATGGTGGGCATGGTGATCGTCGCCACGTTGATTCATTATTTCCTATCGCGCGGTTCCCTCGATGCCTGTCTCCGCGCCATGATCGTCGCGGCGCTGATTTGCGCTCTCATCGCGCTCTTGGGCCTCTATGCTGCGAGTCCGATCTACGGGCTCTTCCGCGGCAAGGGCTGGGTCGATGTGAATGCCGCGCAAATTCTTAAGTATTACGGCTCTGCCTTGGCCTGCCTGGCGC
>PTKB01000105.1 GCA_002937555.1 Alphaproteobacteria bacterium MarineAlpha10_Bin2
TTTCAGTTTCTTGCCGTCTTCAAGACAGATGAGATTGTCGTTCGATACTAAGCTTTTGATCGGCACCGCCGGATGACGCGGCGAGTCGTCGAATTTTTGCTCCCCTGCCGTTGCCGCAGCAAGCGACGCATGCACTTTCTTGATGAACTCCGGCAAAGAATCCGGCGTAACGTTATTATTCGTTACATGAGATGAGACGATATTGGCGGTCAATTCTAACAAAACCATCGTATTATTCGTTTTTGCCATACAAATTCCGCCGATGAGAGTGAATTTCTCGTTTTATAGTAAGAAATTAGAGTGAGGGCAACGCAGGAGCGCATTCAATTGTATAGAATTAGTTAGTTTTCACATGACCCGTTCGAGGTCAGCGTGCGGCGAAGCGTCAAGGCGTCGACGCTCGGCCCATAGCGCCGCCGGTAATAGTTGGGACGCCGCCCGACGGTGGCAAAGCCGAATTTCTGATAGAGGCGCCGCGCCGCCTCATTATCTTCCGCCACTTCGAGAAACAGCGCTTCGATATCCTGCTTCAAGGCTTGCGCCATCGCGGCTTCCAGCAATGCGCCCCCCAATCCGTTGCGCCTCAGTCCCGGCGCCACAGCAAGAGAGAGAATTTCCCCCTCTTGACCGCTCGAGCGGCAGAGCACAAATCCGACGACCTTTCCGCGCGGGCGGCTGAACAGGCCGAACGTTCCGGGCGCCGACAATATTCGGCCCAACAGCTCGGTATGCCACGAATCTTCGAAGCAAACCGCGTGCAGCGAGGCAATTGCTGGCAAATCGTAGCTCTTCATTTTTTCGATCGGAAGGGCGTCGGGCGACAGCGAATCCATCAGCCAGCTTCCCGGTCTGGCGTCGCCGGACCGATGCCCGGGTCGCGCAAGTAAAACGGTGCCACCGGCTCGCCCGCCGCCCGGTCGAAGCCACGCCGCGCCACCAGGGCGGCGATCGTCGCTGCGTGCGGGAAGGGTGGGCTCTCGGAACATCGGTAGCGCCGCCCCGATTGGTCGAGCGCACGGGCCGCCAACTCGGTACCGCTGCCAACCAGCAGCAGCGGCGTGCCGTCTCCGAAAATCCGCTCTAGCCGGCCGGGAATGGACTCCGCCGCAGCCGCGAATGGATCGCCCGCCGGATCGCCATTTTCATCGAAGAATTGGCCATAGAGCTGATCACGCCGGGCATCCAGTGTGGCAAGGATGATGCGCTCGCGCCGTTCGTCCTTGGACGGCGCGGCGGCGAGTGCCTGCAAAGTGGTGACGCCCGTGAGCGGCAGGCCGGCGGCAAGCGCGAGGCCGCGCGCCGTCGCCAGTCCGATGCGCACACCGGTAAATGAGCCCGGCCCATTGGTTACCGCGATCGCATCCAGCATTGGGTAATCGAATCCGGCTTCCTGCATGGTGCTTTTGACCATCGGCATCAGAATTTCAGCCTGCCGCCTGCCGGCGATTTCCTCACGCTGGGCGGTCACGGCGTCTTTCGACCAGCAGGCCACGGAGCAGGCCGTCGTGGCCGCGTCGAGAGCAAGAAGCTTCATCGTTCTTCAAGATGCCTTAAATTGTTACCATTCAGACAGCAGGATGGAATGAAACCGCTAATTTGAATTTAATGCTACCTTACCTCTAACATCGCCGAGGCGGGCGCAACAAGCTGACGCCTGGCCCGTGGCGCGGCGGTGGGTTACGGCATGAAATAAAGGACTTGGCGGCCCGTCGCGGCCGCTCGGGCGGCATGACCCTGATCAGAATTTCACCCCCTGAATTTGATGTCGACCTCGCGCTCGCCTATGCGACGGCGGACAATATGACCGGCACGCCGATTTATCGCCACGCCGCCTGCTGGCTCCATAGTGATGCCGCGGCGGCTTTGGCGCGGGCGATCCTTTTGGCGCGGGAGCTGGACCTTAAATTCCGGATATTCGATGCTTATCGGCCGGTGGAAGCGCAATGGAAGCTGTGGAATCACAACCCGGATCCGGACTTTCTCGCCGACCCGCGCCGCGGCTCGCCGCATTCGCGCGGCGTTGCCATCGACCTCACCCTGGTGCGCCGCGCCGACAGCACGGCCCTGGAAATGGGCACGCCGTTCGACGATTTCAGCGCCCGCGCGTTTCACAATTGTGCCAGCCTCGCGCCTGGTATAAGGCGCAACCGATATTTATTGCTCGGCTTGATGGCGAGCGCCGGATGGGATCACTATTTAAACGAATGGTGGCATTATCAGCTTTACAATCCGCGCACCTTCCCGCTGTTGTGGGATAGCGCCGCGCGCACCGGAATGATGGCGGATTGAACAAGATGGCGAGGACCATGCGGCTTGATCGCTGGAAAAATGTGAAGATGGCGGCGGCGCTGCTATGTGCGGTGCTCGGCTTTCCTGCTGCGGGGCTGGCCGCGGATTCGGCCGTGATCCTGCAATATCACCGCTTTGGCGAATCGGACCTGCCGTCGACCAACATCAAGCTCGCGCAATTCGACGCCCATCTCGCCTATCTCAAATCGGGCGGCTACACGGTGTTGCCGGTCCCCCATATCGTCGCCGCACTCCGCGCCGGGCAGCCGTTGCCCGACAAGGCGGTGGGTATCACCATTGACGACGCGGCGAAATCGGTGATCCGCGAGGCTTGGCCGCGCCTCCGCGAGGCCGGGTTTCCGTTTACCCTGTTTGTCGCCACGGATGCGATCGACCAGCAGCGCGCGCGTTCGATGAGTTGGGACGATATTCGCACGCTCGCCAACGCCGGAGTCACGATCGCCAACCACAGCTCTTCGCATGAGCATTTGTGGCGTTTCGGTTTGGCGACGGCGCGCCGCGACGTCGTCAACGCGCAAAACCGTTTCCAGGCCGAGCTCGGGTTTTCGCCGCGCCTGTTCGCCTATCCATACGGCGAATATAATTTGGCGCTGCGCGGGCTCATCGAGGAGCTGGGATTTGAAGTGGCCTTCGGACAGAATTCTGGCGTTGCCGGCAAGCGGGCGGATCTATTGACGCTGCCGCGTTTTTCGCTCAACGAGGCTTACGGCGACATCGAGCGCTTTCAACTGATCATCAACACGCTGCCCATTCCGGTCCGCGATGTCACACCGGCGGAACCGATCTTGTCGCGCAATCCGCCGCATATCGGTTTTACCGTCGATGAATCACTCGACGAGATCGACGGGCTGGCCTGTTACGTATCCGGCCAGGGTGCGGTTCAGGTCGAATTGTTGGGCGAAAGACGGGTCGAGCTTCGCATGTCGAAGCCGTTCCGGCGCGGGCGAAACCGCGTCAATTGTACGCTACCGGGCCCGGACCGCCGTTGGCGCTGGTTTGGATTGCAGTATCTCGTGCCTTGAGATTTAGGGCGCGGTCAGGATCGCCGGCCCGGCGTCACGGGATTGTCCTGGGTCCAGCGATCGTCATGCAGCTGGGCATCGTCGAGCGGCGACAATTTGTTGGCCCGGATGATATGCCGGATCGTCTCGACATAGGCGGCGCCGCGTTCGGAATAGCGGATCAGCTCGCCCGCTAACGTGTGACCGTCCATCGGCTTGGCGTGGCCGCGCAGCCATTTCCGTGCCGCGCGGAACTCACCGTAAGCGCGGTGATAGTTCAAATTATGCATGTAAGCGCGCACGCCTTCGACCAAACTCGAATAGGCGCGAATCAGATGACGCCGCCCGTTGGCGCGCTCTTCCGGCAACATGCCGTGTGAGGCCTTGTAGGTATATTGACCAAACAGCGCATTGCCTTCGCGCGCAAACCGGGAGGTCCCCCAGCCTGATTCCTCCGCCGCCTGAGCGATTGCGAGCGACGGCGGAACGATATCGACCCGCGCCATGAACGCGTCCCAATCATAGGGGTCCGCCTCATAGCGCTCGGCCATTTGATAGAGCCAGTCGCGCTGCTCGTTGGTCAACGACATGCCGCCGTCCAAAATGGCGCGCAGTTCCTGCAATCTCTGGCGCGCCGCGAGGATATCCTCATTGACGCGAAGAACGACGGGCAAGACGGATTTGATGAAGATGCGTTTGCGCGTCGCGACGGACGGGACATCGGCAATGTCGGCAGGCAATTTATCGAGATAGAGGCGCGGCACATTGTTTTCCGCATTGCGCACCGTCGCCAAATCGTAATCGATGCGCTCGAAATGCGCGTCCAACGCCGCGACACTCGCCATCTGGCCGCTGGCGGCCGGTTTACCGGACGGCTTGGGCAGAGGTATGCGGATGGCCGGGGGTGCGAGGACCTCATCGAACAATTGCGGCTTTGTGGGTGCTGGCAAAAATCCGGTTTCGCCGGTGCCGGCGTTGAATACTGCGCGTGCCACGGGCTTCGGCGCAAACTCGGCCGGCACTTCGAGCGACACCGGAATGATATGACTGGTAAAAACATGCTGGAACGCTTTGAAGTCAGTGTTCCCGGCCACGGTTTTTTGTCGCACGAACTCGCGCACGGCGCCGGATGGCAAGTTGCCCTCCGTTCTTACGAGCGGTGGGATGTCGGCCAGTGTGATGGTCGGCAATCGGCCGTTGCCGTTATCGACCTTCGGTGGGACCTCGGCCATGACCGACCGCGCCGGCATGGCCGCTTGCCGGTCCCATGCTACAGCGGGTGGCTCCGGCGCAAAGGCTTGCAACGGTATGATTGTCGCCGTTGTTTGTTCAATCGGCGGCGTGAACAGCGCGAGCGCCGATACCGCGACGGTGGCGCTCGCCAAAATTGCCAATGCCGGCGCAAACAGCGGTACGTCGGCCCAGCTGAGGGCCAGTTTCCGAGCGCCGCCCAAATCGGCTTGCTTTGCTGTCACGGAATTACCTTGCACACCCTCTCCCACATCGGCCGGGTCTTTGTGCCCTGACCGTCACCCCAAAATGTGGCGTCTAAACCGCGCGGACCTCAACGACCTCGGGGATGTAATGCCGCAGCATATTTTCGATACCCATTTTCAAGGTCGCGGTTGAGCTCGGACAGCCCTGGCACGAGCCCTGCATTTCCAGCATCACCACACCGTTCTGAAATCCCCGATACACGATATCGCCGCCGTCCATCGCGACCGCGGGGCGCACTCGGGTATCCAGCAATTCTTTAATTTGACCGATGATTTCGGCGTCGGGGCCAGCCTCTTCGTCATCCGTATGGGCCGCACCGATTTTTGCGGTTTCCAGCATCACCGGTTTGCCCGAAACGAAATGCTCCATGATGACGCCGAGAATAACCGGCTTCAGCATCTGCCAATCGGCGTCCTCGGATTTGGACACGGTGACGAAATCATTGCCGAAAAATACGCCTTCGACGTCGTCGATGAGAAACAGGCGCGCCGCCAGAGGGGAACTCTCGGCAGCGCTGGCGTCGCGGATGTCCAGCGTTCCCTCGGTCAATACCGTTTGTCCCGGAAGGAACTTCAGCGTAGCCGGATTCGGAGTCTGCTCGGTTTGAATAAACATGGCATCGTCTTCCTGTGCAGGCTGGCAATCCTTATTGGATCGCTCAATTTTGCATGCGGAATGTGGGCCAGGGGGCTGAATATTTCAACCCTTGCGCGGAAGGTATTGGATGAGAAGGTAAATCTATCGTCAACAACAATGGCGCATGTTGAATGATTGCCATTTTTCTGGACTCGGCGGAATCCTGCTCTATCGGGTAGGACTCGGTTCGCTGTCTGAATTCTATTCGTCAGGTCAGATTCCGGAGCTGCTGATCGCTTAAATTTCCCGGCACCACGACGAGGGGAATATTGAGGCGCCCGGCGAGCTGGCCGGCCAGCCAAGAAATCAGCGAGCCATGGGCGTCGTCGGGCGGCGCCGCGCCGACCACCAAAAGATCGATCGATTCGCTCTCTTCTATATGGGCGAGGATTTCCTCGCCGATACGCCCTTCGCGGATATGCAGCGCTGGCTTCGCGCCGAGCAAGGCCTCGACCTCGCCGGCCATTTCATCGAGCATGGCTTGCGCCTCTTCCCGGGTTTCCTCGCGCATGCGCTCGCCGACCGCCGCCCAGTGCTGAAATTCCGGCGGCTGCGTCACATGCAGGAGCGCCACACCGCCGCCCGAGTTTTGCGCCCGCATCGCCGCGAACCGGGCGGCGACGGCGGAATGCGCGTCATGCGCCACACAGACGAGAAACGTGATCTCTCCGGCGATATGCGCCTTGTTCCGCGCTTTCTTGGATTTCTTCATGGCATCCCCATAGGATCTTCAGTTTTTCCGGAAGGCGACGCCGCCGACCCATCCTGCCACCAGCGCCGCGGCGATGGCAATGAGGCCGTAAAGCGCGCCCTGTCCCCTGGCAAAATTGTATATTTCCGCCGATATACCGGATTTTTCTACCGTCAGGTGCACTTCTCGCCGGCTCAACACTTCCGAATCGCGCACCAAAATCGTTTCCGCCACATAGTCGCCGGTCGGAACATTCGCCGGCAGGGTGAGCGTGGCCCGGAACAGGCTACCGTCGATGACAACGATTTCGCCGATTTCCGGGGCGTACAACCCCTCTTCGGCGCGCGTGCGGCGCACCGCTTCGCGGAACGAATCGACTTCGTCGGCGGTCCGCGTCCAGATGGTATTGAGCAGAATATGGCCGGTGCCGATCTGATTGCGGTCGAGCGCTTTGGCCTCCATGATCTCGTCGATCGGGCGCGACGCGGCCATCGCGTAATATTGCGGCACGTCACGAAACGCGACCGAATCCCGGTTGACCCAAATACCGGCGACACGGCGCTTGCGCCGCACCACCACCGGCGCCTCCGGCCCGCGCAGGGTGACGATGATGTCGCCGGGCTGGGTTTTCACGCCGAACAAAATGACCGTGCTGCCGGTAAAGCTCGAATCGACCTCGACACGCTCGGGCAGGAGATCGACCACGAGCGGCTCATTATCGGCCGCGAGCGGTGCGCTCAGCGCAACGCTCACGAGCGCCAGAATAGTTAAATTCAGGAGCATGCGACGCAGCATCATCGCATCACCATCAAGGTGGCGCTGTAGAGATCGTCGGGCCGCGCCACCAGACCGTAGAGCAGGCGCCCGCCGACGGCCAGCACCATGACCGCCAACAGGCCGCGAAGATATTCGCCTTGGATCCGTTGTCCGAATCGGCTGCCATACTGTGCGCCGATTACAGCGCCCAGCGCGAGCAGGAGAGCGAGAATGATGTCGACATTGTGATTTTGCACGGCGTGGGCGAAGGACGAGACAGTGCTGACCACCACGATGACGAACAGCGAGGTGCCGACGACGACGCTGGTCGGCATGCCGATCAGATAGATCATCACCGGAATCATAATAAAGCCGCCGCCGACCCCCATGAACGCCGCCAGCAATCCCATCAAAAAGCCGACAATCACCGGCGGCAGCGCACTCACATAGAGTTTCGAGCGGCGGAAGCGGAGCTTCAGAGGCAGGCCATGGAACCAATTATGCTGATGCGCCTTTCGCCGCCGTCGGGCGTTCCGCCGGAGCGCCGCGCGCACGCTTTCGAAGCCCATCAGGCCGCCGACGATGGTCAGGAACACGACATAGAAGAGCGAGATGACGAGATCGATCTGGCCCGCTTCGCGCAGCGCCTTGAACAGCGAAACACCGAGCCAGGAGCCGCCGATGCCGCCTGAGAACAACAGCGCACCCATGCGGAAATCGACATTTCCGCGACGCCAATGCGCCATCATGCCCGAGACCGAAGAGGCGACGATCAGATTGGTACCGGTGCCGACGGCGACGGTCGGCGGCACGCCGAGAAAGATGAGGAGCGGCGTCATCAAAAAGCCGCCGCCGACGCCGAACATGCCCGACAAAAAGCCGATCGCTCCGCCGAGGCCGAGCAACAGAAAGACGTTGGTCGAGATTTCCGCGATCGGGAGATAGATTTCCATGGACGCCGCCTGTTGGGGGCACGCTTGGTGTATCGCGCTATGAGGCCCCTCAGCGCAAGAAAAATGTTAGAGGCCGGACCTCAAGGATCGAGCAGCCCGATAATTTTCTTGATCTCGGCGAGGTTCGGCTCGGCGATGCCGGCGGCGCGCTCGGCGCCTTTGCGCAAGACCTCATCGATATAATCGGCCGAAGCCATGAGACGCCGCATCTCAGCGGCGATCGGCTCCAATTTGGCGACGGCCAGCTCCGCCAGTTCGACCTTGAATTCGGCGAATCCCTTGCCGGTGAAGCGCGCCGTCACGGCGTCGACATTTTCGTCCGCCAACGCGGCGTATATGCCGAGCAGATTTGCCGCTTCCGGACGGTTTTCGGGGTCAAAACTCATGCCCGGCTCCGAATCGGTTTTGGCGCGGCGGATCTTGTGCTGAATGGCTTCGGCATCGTCAGTCAAATTGATGCGCGAATTTTCCGACGCTTCCGACTTGCTCATTTTCGCGCGCCCGTCCCGGAGACTCATCACCCGCGTCGCTTCGCCGAGGATCAACGGCTCCGGCAAGGGGAAATAGTCCTGGTCATAGTTCCGGTTAAAGGCGCCGGCGATATCGCGCGACAGTTCCAAATGCTGCTTCTGGTCCTCGCCCACCGGCACGTGCGTCGCGTGGTAGAGCAGTATATCGGCGGCCATGAGCACCGGATAGGCATAGAGCCCGAGCACCGCATTGTCGCGCTTCTTGCCGGCTTTTTCCTTGAACTGGGTCATGCGGTTGAGCCAGCCGAGCGGCGTGAAGCAGTTGAGCAGCCAGGCCAGTTCGGCGTGCGCCGCGATGCGGCTTTGATTGAATATGATCGAGCGCTCCGGATCGATTCCGGCGGCAATCAGGCCGGCGGTGACTTCGCGCGTGTTGGCGATGAGCTCGGCCGGGTCCTGCTGAATGGTGATGGCCTGCAAGTCGACGATGCAATAAATGCATTTGA
>PTKB01000106.1 GCA_002937555.1 Alphaproteobacteria bacterium MarineAlpha10_Bin2
CGGCGCGATCACGTCGGCAAGCTGCTCGACGGCCTCGGCCCAGGCGCCGGAGTGCGCCAACAGCGGCGATATGTCGTAGAACAAAATTCCCGGTTTTGGAAAATCGGGAATTTCTCCGACATGATCCTGCAGTCTTATCGGCATGAGGCAATCGCCGCTATGGCGTTAAATGAGTGCCCGGTTTACTGCGTGGCCTCTTTCAGATAGGCCATCAGATTGACGCGTTGCTTTTTCTTCTTCACGCCTTTGAACGCCATTTTGTTCTTCGGGATGTAGCCCTTGGGGTCGGAAATATATTCGAGGACCGTTGCTTCGTCCCACAGGATGGCGGCGTTTTTCATGGCTTTCGAATACTTAAATCCCTCGGCGGTACCGGACGTACGGCCGAACAATCCGTGCAAATTTGGGCCGACTTTATGCTTTCCGCCCGCTTCCAACGTGTGGCAGGCTTTGCACTTCTTGAATACTTTCGCGCCTTTTTTGATGTCTCCGTCGGCGAGCGCCGCGCTGCTGGCGATACAGAGCGCCGATTCAGAGGATAAAACGCCCGGCTCTAGCGCTTCCAGTCGAGCTCGTTCTTTGGCAGATATAGAATCAGCCTATAACAATCCAAATTCTTGACCATGAATTCATAGGCCGCGCCCCATAGATAGAGGCGGAATTTGCGGTATTCCACCTCACCGAAATTTTCGCAGACAAAATCCTTGCTCTCTTCCAGATTTATCGCCCATTGCTGGAACGTCAGAAAATAACTGTGCCGGTCGCTCTGTACTTCTAAGATTTCGAACGGCGTCCGATTGAGTTTTTCCATAAAATCGTGCAGCACGAAAAACGAATGGTTGCCGGGATAGATGTGGCGCACCATGAATGTGGAGAGCTCGTATTTCGTGCGCGCAGCGCTTGCGTCGACGAACACCAGCCCGCCCGGCTTGAGCACGCTTTCGAACTTTTTCAGCACCGCCAGATAGTTTGGCAGATGCTCGATCACGCCCATAATGACGATGGCGTCGAATTTCTCCTTGGGCTGATAAGCCAGGATATCGACGAAATCGATTTGGAAATGATCGGCGAATTCACCGAGAAAATCGTTGAGATAGGTCTGCGACGTGGGCGAGTTGGTGACGCCGGTGAAATCGACGCCTTCGCGCAGCGCGTGACGCGCAAAAGCGCCCCAGCCGGGGCCGATTTCGAGCACCCGCTTGCGCGGGCCGAGCTCGCACATTTCTACCGTATAATCGAATTTACGCTCGGTCGCCGTGGAAAGCGTTTCCTCGTCGTTTTCATAGACCCCTTGGGTATAGGCCGGAAATTTCTTGTCGAGAAAACTAAGAAACATTTTCGGATCGACATCATAGTGCGAAGAGATCGCCTGGCGGTTGGTATAGACCTGGCCGAACAGCAGCGGCTGGATGAAGCGCCAGGCCGTCACCAGCGGATGCTTGTCGTCCATCGAGCCGCGCAGCGTAAACATCTCAAGGAGATCGCCATTGATGTCGAAATCGCCCTGCAGATAGGCCTCGCCGATATTGCCTTCGTCGAGCGAGCCCATGGCTTTGACGGCGCGATTGTTGTTGAGGACGATTTCGAATTTGGGCTCGCCCGAGCCCAACACGCGCTCCGCGCCGTCCGGCATTTTCAGCATGAAGCTCGTGTCCGTGTCGGCCAGACGATTGGCGAATTTGTCGATCAAGCCGCTTGTCGATAATCCCAACACCTTCCAACTCCTTTAGAAATAGCGCCCATCCGCTGCCCGGCTGGGGTGGCTGGCGCACGTCGAAAACGGACGCTCATACACCCCGCTCGCGAATCCCGCAACATAAGCCGCGCGAAGCTAACATGTCCCCCGTGGCGATTGAAATGCCGGAAAACGCTTCCGCAGAATCTCTAATCGAAAATACTGAGCAAGTCTTCATCCACGCCGGTATTGTCGAGCTTGGGCAGCAAATCCTTGCTGAGAGCGACTTCGGCGACGCTTTTGTCCCACGCCGCGAGCCGCTCGGGCCCCGCCGGATGGGTGTCGAACAGACCGGTCTGAGTGCGCCCGGATTCCTTGGTGAACTTCATCCATAGCGAACGCGCCTTCGACAAATCATAGCCGGCGCGGGCGAGAATATAGGCGGAAATGTAATCCGCCTCGCGCTCATGCTCCTTGCTGAACGAGATCGCCCCGACCGTACTGCCCAAATTCATCGCGGTCTGTAAATCCTGATTATATTGATAGCTGTTGACGTAGCCCGGTGAGCTCGCCGTTACGAGGGCGAACAACAGGCCGGTCAGAATGCTGCCGATGAGCTGGTTGCCTTGGCTCTTGTCGATATGATCGGCGATGTGGTGGCCCATTTCATGAGCGATGACAGCGGCGAATTCGTCTTCGCTCTGCAGATATTTGGCGAGCCCCTGGAAGAACACGATTTTGTTCTCGCCGGTGGCGTAGGCGTTCATCTCATCGGCGTCGTTGAACTGAATATTGAAGACGCACACCGTTTCTTCGAGTTGATCGCACACCGGCCCGGCGGCATCCTCAAGCCGTTTCGCGGTCTCGAAGACGATGCCGCGGGCCTTGGTCGCGGAGCGCTGATGGATTTGCAGGGCCGGCGCGGCTTCGATTTCCGAAAGCGCCCGGTTGGTTTCCCCCTCGGATACCTGGGGCAACAGATGCGCCGCGCCGCCGCACCCGGCGAGAGCGAGCATGGCGGCGGCCGCGGTGAATTTTCTGACATATTTATTCATCGTGCGCGTCTCCCGAAGGCAGGGATGCATCAACTCACAATGGATTGCAGCAAATGCTAGAGCGGGACGCGGGTTTGTTCAATAAGGGCGTCGCCGGTCTGGACATCGCGGCGCTTGCACCGCAGGCTTCCGCGCCATGACGAGGCTCTCGATCCTGTTGATAGTGATCACCGCGCTTCTGTTGGAGCCGCCGTCAGGCGTTTGGGCGGCGCGCGACTGCGCCGGGCCGGGGATCAATCACCAGCCCGAGACCTACGGCGCCTCCGACGTGCTGAGCGTGATCGCCTATAATGTCTATCTGCTGCCGATCAGTGCGCGGGATATTCCCTTCATGGGCAACAATTTCGCCAAGGCGCAGGAGGAGCGGGCGGCGCTGATCGCGCCATTCCTGAAGCCCTTCGACGTGGTGATCCTGAGCGAGGCCTACGACGACGACGCGCGCGAGATCCTCCTCGAGGGCCTTCGCGGCGAAGGCTTTCTCTACAGCACCCATATTCTCGCCAGCGCCTACCGCGATGAAGATTCCGACAGCACCAACCGGGTTCTTATTCAGGCCCCGCCGCTCCATGCGTGCGCTGGCGACGAAGATTGCGGCTTCGGCCAGGCCGGCGAAGGCGATAGCGGCGTCGATCAGGACGGCGGCGTGATCATACTCGCCCGTCATCCCATTACGGACGCGTGGGAACTGGTCTACGGCGATTGCGAAGGCCGCGATTGCCATGCCGCCAAGGGCTTCGTTTATGCGGCGATCGAAAAAGGCGGGAAGCGCTATCACTTGATCGCCACTCATGCCCAGTTTGGCTGGTAGCCGGAACAAAGTGCCGCGAAACGGAAGCAGTTCGGCCAAATCCGCGATTTTGCCGCGCGCATTTCGGGCAACGCGGCCCGCGAGCCGGTCATCATCGGCGGCGATTTCAACATGCTGCGCCACGAATTCCACGAGCTCGAGGACGAAGCCCTGCTGGGCGCCGTCGCGCCGCAGTTCCTCGGCCACCCCTATACCCGCGAAACCCGCAACGACTGGGTCGACCGCGGCAACGGCTATGTCGATTATATCTTCGCCTACAAGGGCGCCAGAGCCCCGGCCTACAGCAGCAACTGTCCGCTCGTCTTCCGCACGCGCTACGATTTTGAAGACGGCACGCTGTTCTCACCGTCACCGGCGAGGACATCTGCGACCTCTCCGACCACTTCGCCGTCTGGGGCTATTTCGATTTTAGCGGCACACCGCCGGACGCGGAAGCCGCGCCACACTGCCCGCTGCCGGAATTGCAAAGATGAGCTATGTGAGGGAAGCGCGATGAAATTCTTGCTGAGCGCGATCAATGGCGTCGGACTCGGACATGTGGCGCGGCTGCTTGCGGTCGCCCGCGAATTGCGTCGCCGCGTTCCCGAAGCTGAATTTCTCTTCCTGACGTCGTCGGAAGCGTCCAGCGTTATCTGGCAAGAGGGTTTTGCCAGCGTCAAGATTCCTTCCTGGGTAAGCACGCGAGAGAAATTGATCGACGTTGACGACTGGAAGCATTTGAACATGTCGCTCGCGGCGACGGTGGTTTCCAGCTTTCGCCCGGACGTGTTAATTGCCGATTCATTTCCGTCCGGCGAAAGCGGCGAGCTGATGCCAGCACTCTCGATCATCGATAAGAAAATACTTGTGCTGGATTATTTGCCGCAGTTCCTAAAAAGGGTGGCCTATGTGGAACAAATTGCGCTCTACAATTTGGTTCTCATTCCTTACGCGCATGGAGAGGTCGAACTGAGTGCTGCGCCCGAGGCTCAGGTGAAATGGGTGGGCCCGGTCATTTTTCGCGGCAAAGAGGAATCGCCGAGCCGGGAAGCAGCGCGGCGGCTCCTCCGTTTGAACGAGGATCAATTATGTTTTCTCGTTTCTCAGGGCGGCGGCGGCGGAACCGGGTTCGACAAAGTCATGGCATGGCTTTACCGAATAGCCGAAAGATATCCCGAAATTCAATTCGTGGAAGCGGTCCCGCCGTTGACACCGAGACATAATGCGGAAGAGACGCCGGCAAATCTCAGCCCGCTACGACACTTTCCGTTGGTGGATTATTTGAACGCATTCGATGCGGCCATATCCGCATCCGGAGCGAATTCATCGACAGAACTCGTCTGTTTTGGCGTGCCGACAATTTGGCTGCCTGTCGGCTCAACCGAAACAACCGGCCAGAATATCCGCGCCGAAAAGCTGGTCAGCCGAGGTTTGGGTATCGCGGTTGAAAGGTTTGACGATCAGGCGCTTTGCAATGCGATCGATAATCTGTTGCGTCCAGAATATAGCCATGAAATGCGCGAGAAAATGCTGAATCAACCCGCGCCAAACGGCGCACAGAAAAGCGCCGACGAAATTTGCAAATGGCTCGCAGGCTGAGATTCTACACGCGCTTTTCCACCTAACTCACCCCAGCACCGCCTTGGTGCTCTCCGCCATGATTTCGACGATGCGGTCTAGGGTGTCGTTGTCGGTGACGATGGGCGGTGCGATGTAGTAAGCGTCACCGCGCACGCGGCTGAACATGCCGCGCGCCAGGGTCTCGGCGTTGATCTTGGCGCCGATGCCGTCTTCGGCGGCAAACACCTCCTTGGTCGCCCGGTCCTTGACATATTCCACGGCGCACATCAGGCCGAGGCCGCGCACCTCGCCGACATTCGGGTGATCGCCGAGCGCGTCCTTCAGCCCAACCAAGAGGCGCTTGCCTTTCTCCGCCGCCTGGGCGGGGAAATCCTCTTTTTCGATCACGTCGAGCATGGCGCAGGCGATGGCGCAGCCAGTCGGGTGCGCGCTGTAAGTATAGGCGTGCATCCAAGGCTTGCCGCTCTCGTTCATGGTTTTGGCGATCTCGTCGCTGACACCGATGCCACCGAGCGGGAAATAGCCTGAGGTGATGGCCTTGGCGAACTGGATCAGGTCCGGCTTCACGCCCCAATGTTCGAGGCCGAACATCTTGCCGGTGCGGCCAAAGCCGGTGATCACTTCGTCCGACACGAGGAGCACATCGTATTTGTCGCAGATCTCTCGGATGCGCGGGAAATAGTCGCTCTGCGGCACGATCACGCCGCCCGCACCCTGCACCGGCTCGGCGATGAACATCGCCACCGTGTCGGCGCCCTCGGCGAGAATGGCTTTTTCCAACTCGTCCGCCGCCGCGATGCCTTGGCTCTCGGCGCCTTCGGGCGCTTCGTAGAAATAAGGATAGGGGCTCGGGATATGGATGAAGCCGGGAATTCTGGGCTCGAACATCGGCCAATACATGCTGATGCCGGTGGCGCACATGGCCGCCAGGGTCACGCCGTGATAGCCGAGGATGCGCGAAATCACTTTGGTCTTCTCGGGCTTGCCTTTGAGCTTCCAGTAATAGCGCGCCATTTTGATGTTGCTGTCCGTCGATTCGCCGCCGCCAGAAGTGAAATAGAACTGGTTAATGTTGGGATAGGTAATCTTGGCGAGCTTCTCGCCGAGCTCGATGGCGCGCGGGTTGCTGCTGCCGGCATAGCCCGAGGCAAAGGCCATCTCCGCCAATTGCTTGCTGCCGGCCTCGACCAGTTCGCTGCGCCCGTTGCCGGCGGTGTTGTTCCACAGGCCGGAGAGTCCATCGATGAAACGATCGCCATTGGCGTCGGTCAAATAGGCGCCCTCGCCGCCGACCCAAACCTTGCCGGTGGCATGCACCGCCTTGCTGTGCAGCGGGTGAATCAGATGCTGGGCATCGCGGTCGAGTAAAGCGGCTTCTGCGTCGTTGGACATAATGATTTCCCCCTGTACGCGTGCGGCCAGGCCGGCACGGCGATTGACTTTAATCGAGCCCCAAAGTGTGCGTCGCGAAAGGGTGTAATATCAAGAGGGAGTGTGCCGCATATATGCGCTAGGCTCGCGCCATGACGAAGAATTCGAAAATTTCGCTCGGGCCGGTCGGCGTCGCCGGTTGCGGGCGCATGGGGGCGCCGATGGCGCGCGCCTTGATCCGCGCCGGCTTCGATACCGCCGGGCTGGACGTGCTGCCGGCACCTTCGTTCGGCGATCTCGAAGGCGTGATGACCGATGCCGCCAGCTTCGCCGCCGGCCGGCGCATCGTCCTCAGCGTGGTGCGCGACGTGGCCGAGACGGAAGAGCTGCTGTTCGACGATCAGGCCTTGATCAACCGCCGGCCGTCGGCCATCGATACCCTCCTCATCTGCTCCACCCTGTCGCCGCGCTATGTCGCTGAGCTGCGCGGCCGGATTCCGCCAGAGATTGCGCTCATCGACGCGCCGATGTCGGGCGCCAGCGTTTCGGCCGAGGAAGCGCGCCTCAGTTTCATGTTGGGCGGCGCGGAGGCCGATCTCGATCGCCTGCAGCCGCTGTTCGCCGCCATGGGCGACAAGATCCACCGCATGGGCCCGTTCGGCGCCGGCATGACGGCCAAGGTTCTCAATAATTTTTGCGCCGCCAGTTCGACGGCGGCCACGCGCACGGTGCTGCGCTGGGCCGAGACTCTGGGTGTCGATGAGGACCGGTTGTTGGCGGTGCTGAATGACTCATCCGGCCAGAACTGGCTCGCCACCAACTTCAACCGAGTTGAGTTCGCGCGCGACGGCTACGCGCCGGACAATACCCTCGGCATTCTCGCCAAAGATCTCGAAAGCATGCTGGACGCGCTGCCGGCGGCGGAAGCCGAGGGCCTGCCAGACGCCCTGATAACATTGATACGCAATTTGAAGCCCGTTCGGACCGGCTAGTCTTTGGCGATCCCCACCTCGGCGATGATTTCGAACGAGCGCAGGCGCTTGTCGTGGTCGTAAACATGCGAGGTGACGATCAGTTCATCGGCGCCCGTGCGTTCCGCGAATTCGGCGATGCCGGCGCGCACCGTTTCGGGTCTGCCCGCCGTCGAGCAGGAAAGAATGGAATCCAGCACCTGCAATTCTGCCGCCGAGAGCGTTTCGGCGAAATCCTTAACCGGCGGCGGCAGCGGCCCGGGATCGCCGCGCCGGAGATTGAGAAAACTCTGCTGCGAGGAGGAGCGTAAGTAATCCGCCTCTTCGTCGCTGTCTGCGGCGAACACGTTGAAGCCCGCCATCACATAGGGCGCGGCCAACTGTTCGGACGGCTTGAATTCGGCGCGGTAGATCTCGATCGCTTGCATCAGCGCGGCGGGCGCGAAATGCGAGGCAAAGGCGTAGGGCAGGCCGAGCATGGCGGCGAGTTGGGCGCCGAACAGGCTCGAGCCGAGAATCCACAGCGGCAGATTGAGCCCGGCGCCCGGCACCGCCTGCACGAACTGGCCGGTCTCGACGGCGCGGAAATAATGCTGCAGTTCCAGCACGTCGCGCGGAAAATCGTTGGGGTCGCTTTGCAGCGTGCGGCGCAGCGCTTGCGAGGTGCGCTGGTCGGTGCCGGGCGCCCGCCCAATCCCAAGATCGATGCGGCCCGGATAGAGCGCTTCGAGCGTGCCGAACTGTTCGGCGATCACCAGCGGCGCATGGTTGGGCAGCATGATGCCGCCGGCGCCGACGCGGATCGTCGAAGTGCCGCCGGCGACATGGCCGATCACCACGGAGGTGGCGGCGCTGGCGATGCCGGTCATATTGTGATGCTCGGCCAGCCAATAGCGGTTGAAGCCCCAATCCTCGGCATGGCGCGCGAGATCGAGGGTATTGGCGAGGGCATTCGAAGCGTTGCCGCCCTCGGTGATGGGAGACAGGTCGAGCACGGACAACGGAATCATGCGCCGCATACTGCGCGCCGCTCCGCCCTGCGCCAAGAGGAAATCGGCGCGCATGGCGCCATCAACGCGCTAGGCACAGCAGTATTTCGCGCTACACTTCCGGTCATGAAAATTACCTCTGCATTTGCGGCTGCCGCTCTGATGTTCACCCTGACGATGGGCGCGGCAGCCCAGGCCGCCGACGAGCCGCGCTACCAGGCATGGCAAGGCAATGACGCGGCAACGGCGGCGCTGGTCGAACGTTTGAACGGCCTGATCGATGGCGCCGAGCGGGCACGCGCCGCCGATCCCAATTTCCTCGCCGATCTCAGGGCGGCGATCGACGGCGCGGGGAGCTTTGCGCAGCAGGCGC
>PTKB01000107.1 GCA_002937555.1 Alphaproteobacteria bacterium MarineAlpha10_Bin2
TTGATTCAAGCAAATGCGTCGTCGCAGGTGATTCCACCTGCTCGGGATTTGCTCTAAACCGGCAGGCGAAGCACCGCGCGCAGACCCCCCGAGCCTGCCGTCTCGAGCACGATATCGCCACCATGGCCGCGTGCGACGTCGCGCGCGATGGCGAGACCGAGGCCGGCGCCTGCGTAATTGGGATTGCGTGAATCGTCGAGGCGGTAGAACGGTTTGAAGACATCGTCGATGCTCTCAGGCGGGATGCCGGGGCCGTCATCCTCGACGATCACTTCGACGCTTTCGCCGGTGCGCCGTGCCGTGACGTCGATATTCTCGCCGTAGCGCACGGCGTTATCGACCAGATTGGTCAGGCAGCGCTTGATGGCGTTGGGCCGGAGCGGCAGGGTCAGCGCCTCTCCGGCGTCGAGGGTGAGCGCCGCGCCATTGCGCCGCGCACCGTCGACGACCTCACCGATCAGCGCCGATAGATCTACCGGCTCCGGCGCTTCCGCGCCCTGGCCGCGCGAGAACGCCAGATATTCGTCGATCATTTTTTCCATATCGGCGATGTCGGATTCGAGGTCTGAAATTTCGGCGCCCGCCTCCGGCATGGTCTCGCGCAGCATGGCGAGCTGCAATTTGATGCGGGTGAGCGGCGTCCTCAGATCATGCGAGACGCCGGCCAGCATTTCGGTGCGCTGATCGATATGGCGCGCGATGCGCCCGCGCATATCGATGAAGGCCGCCGCGGCCTGGCGGATTTCGCTCGCGCCGGCGGGCTTGAATTCGACGTCCGAGCGGCCCTTTCCGAACGCCTCCGCCGCTGCCGCCAGGCGCCGTATCGGCTGAATTTGATTGCGCAGGAAAAATATCGCGATCGCGGTGACGACAAGCGCCGTGCCGACCATCCACAGCACGAAAATATAAATCGTGGTGGAGAACATGCGTTTGCGCGGCGTCAGGATATCCAGCACGCCCTCCTGCAAACCGATGCGGATGGAAATGTTCTTGTCGTCGCGCCGGGAATCGATGTGAAACGGAATGATCAGGCGCTCGGAGAGCGCATGGTGCAGCATGCGGTCGGTGTTGCTGCTGCTGAGTTCGGGCGCGACATCGGGCAGTTTCGCGCCCGGTTCGAAGACGGCGTTTATTTGCATTTCGCGGTGCGCGGCGCGCAGCGTCCATTCGCGGAACTCGTCCTCGGGGTATTTCTGCATGGTGCGCATGACATAGATGATGTCGCCGGTGAGGCCCAACGCGAGGCGCCGGCTCACCGTGTCCCAATGGCGTTCGAAGAAGATGTAGGCGACCACGCCCTGAAGCAGCACCAGGGGAATCAACAGGATTAACAGCGAGCGCCAGAACATGCCCTTGGGCGTGAGACGCTTGAGCAAGCTCGGATGGGTGAGCGCCATGGCCGGGCTCTAGACCGCGCGCAAGGTGTAGCCCTCGCCCCAGACCGTGAGAAGATAGCGCGGCGCGCTCGGATCGGGCTCGATCTTGCGCCTGAGACGCGCGATCTGCACGTCGATGGCGCGCCCGCCGGCATCGATGCCGCAGTGCCGGCACAGCTCCTCGCGGCTGAGCGTGACGCCGAGTTGGCCGACGAATATTGTCAGCAATTGCGATTCCGTATGGGTCAGGCGCACGCTCTCGCCGCCCCGCGCCAATTCAGCCCGCGCCGGGTGAAATTCGAAGCCGCCGATGCGTACCGGCGCCTCGCCGGCGGGCGGCAGCGCCACCCGGGTGCGGCGCAGGATCGTCGCTATGCGCAGCAGCAGTTCGCGCGGCTCGAAGGGCTTGGTCAAATAATCGTCGGCGCCGCTTTCGAGCCCGGAAATCCGGTCCTCGGGCTCGCCCATCGCGGTCAGCAACAGGATCGGCACCGACATGCGCTCACGCAGACGCTTGGTCAATGCCACGCCGCTCTCGCCCGGCATCATGACGTCGAGCACCAACAGATCGAAGGCGAGGCCGACCAGTTTCGATTCCGCTTCCGCCGCGGTCCCAGCCGTGGTGACGCGGTAGCCGTTTTCGCTGAGATAGCGCCTGAGCAATTTGCGCAGCCGGTCGTCGTCATCGACCACCATGATGTGCGGCGCGTCCACATCGAGCGCCGGCGCCGATTGCGATCCTTGGCGCGCCTGATCCCGGTTCATGGGTCTAGTATATGCCAAGCGCGCCCCCTTATGGCAAAGCGCTGGCGGCCGGCTGGGCGCTATTCCTCGAAGCGCCGGCGGTCGTTCTCATCGATGATGCCGAGCAACACCTTGCGGTATCCCTCCACCGCATCGCCGCCGGCGGCGCGGTAGGCGGCGCCGATGCGGGCGCGCTGAACCTCGGACAGACGGCGCTCCAATACCGATCCCTTGTCGGTGAGCTGCAACAGACGCCGGCGACGGTCTTCCTGCGCCTTCTGCACCGAAACGAACCCCTCGCTCACCAATTGGCTGAGAACCCGCGACAGGCTTTGTTTGGTGATGCGCAGGATGGCCAACAATTCGGCCACCGAGATCGACGGGCTGCGGGCGACGAAATAGATCACCCGGTGGTGGGCCCGGCCGAAACCATAGGTCGCGAGGATGGCGTCGCACTCCGCGGTGAAATCGCGATAGGCATAAAACAGCAGCTCGATTCCCTGATGCAGCTGGTCGTGACGCAAGAATAGCGGGTTGGGCCCCGATTTTAAGTCAGTCATGTTGACTTATATGCCGTGTGGTGATAGAGAACGCAACCGCTTTTCGACGGGGCAAGGCGGAATAAGTGCGGGAGAAAGAGCAAAAATGGCCGACATGATACCCTTTGACGACCGCGACGGCGTGATGTGGCTCGACGGCGAAATGGTGCCGTGGCGCGACGCCAAACTGCATGTGCTGAGCCACGCGCTGCATTACGGCAGCTGTGTCTTCGAGGGCGAGCGCGCCTATTCGCGGCGCATCTTCAAACTTGAGGAACATACCGAGCGATTGTTCGAATCGGCGAAGCAGCTCGATATGACGATCCCGTTCACACCGGACGAGATCAACGCCGCCTGCAACGAAGTGATCGTGGCGCAGGATATCGTCGACGGCTATGTCAGGCCCGTCGCCTGGCGCGGCAGCGAAATGATGGGCGTCTCGGCCCAGGTCGCCACCACCCATGTCGCCATCGCCACCTGGCCGTGGCCCAATCTGTTCGGCGACGAAAAGCGTGAGCGCGGCATCCGCATGAAGACCTCGAAATGGCGCCGCCCCTCGCCCGACACCGCGCCGGTCAAGGCCAAGGCCGCCGGACTTTACATGATCTGCACCCTGTCGCGCCATTCGGTCGAGCCGGAAGGCTATGACGACGCGCTGATGCTCGATTGGCGCGGGCAAATCGCCGAGTCCACCGGCGCCAATATCTTCCTGGCGCAAAACGGCGTGCTGCACACGCCGACGCCGGACTGCTTTCTCGACGGCATCACCCGGCGAACGGTGATGGACCTCGCCCGCCAACGCGGCCATGAGGTGGTCGAGCGCGTGATCATGCCGGAAGAGCTCGCCCACACCGACGAAGTGTTCCTCACCGGCACCGCCGCCGAGGTCACGCCGGTCGGCGAAATCGACGAGCATAATTTCCAGGTCGGCCCGATCACCCGGCAATTGATGGAAGATTACGACGCGGAAGTGCGCAAGGGCGCCTAAACCGGCGCCGCCGGCTCGCCGATTGATTGTTACTTTTTAGTCGCCGCCCATTTTTCCGCTGCTTGGTCGTCGGAGCTACGCGCCTCGACCCATTCTTCCCCGTCGGCGCCGCGCTCCTCGAGTTTCCAGAACGGCGCGCTGGTTTTCAGCCAATCGATGAGAAAGGCGCAAGATTCCAGCGCCGCTTGACGGTGCGACGACGCGGTGATCACCAGCACGATGCGTTCGCCCGGCTCCAAGCGGCCATAGCGGTGAATGACGAGGCAATCCTCGAGCGGCCAACGCTCACGCGCCTCGGCTTCGATTTCAGCGAGCTTTTTCTCCGTCATGCCGGGGTAGTGTTCGAGGGTCATGGCGCCGATATCTGCGTCGCCGTCGGAGCCGCGCACCAGGCCGGTGAATGACGCCAGCGCGCCGATATTGTTGCCGCTCATCGCCGCCATTTCCGCGCCGACGTCGAAATCTTCGCGCTGCACTCTAATCATTTTCCGGCCTCATCCACCGGTGACCGGGGGAAAGAATGCAACTTCGTCGCCATCGGCGAGCGGATGGTCCAAGCCGGCGAAATCCTGATTGACGGCGAAGCGGACGACGGAGAGATCGCCTAGCGCTTCGCCGTAACCGGGGCCACGGGTCTTTAGCCAATCGACCAGCGCGCCGACGGTCGCGACATCGGCGGGCAAGGGGAAGTCTTCCTCGCCGGTGCCGATTTTCTGCTTGAGCCAGGCAAAATAGAGCAGTTTCACGTCACGTCCTCAGCGCATCATTTCGTTGAAGGGAAGGAAATCGACCGTCATGCCGCGCTCCACCCGGGTGACATCTTCGGGCAATTCGATCAGCCCGTCGGCGAACACTGCGGATGACAGGATGCCGGCGCCGCCGCGCTCGAATTTCTCCGCCGCCACGCTGCCGTCGTCAAGCGTACGCAGGCGAGCGCGCAGCCATTCGCGCCGGCCTTTCTTTTTTTTGTAATCGAAATCGGCGCGCACCGGATAGTGATGCGGCTCGGTCTCGGCGGCGCCGGAGAGGCGGAGAAGAAGCGGCCGGGCGAAACGAAGAAACGTCACCAGCGCCGCCACCGGATTGC
This sequence comes from Alphaproteobacteria bacterium MarineAlpha10_Bin2, assembly GCA_002937555.1. Classification (GTDB taxonomy): domain Bacteria; phylum Pseudomonadota; class Alphaproteobacteria; order UBA828; family UBA828; genus PTKB01. The sequence continues at coordinate 4,735 of PTKB01000107.1, forward strand.
CGGGCAAGCCGACAAACGGCACGCGGCCGACCTGGCCAAGGGCGATCGGCCGCCCGGGTCGGATGGCAAGGCGCCAAAAATGGAGATGCCCGAGCGCCTCGACCGCCGCCTTGACGTGATCCTCTTCGCCGGTCGACACGCCGCCGGAGGTAATCAGCACATCATGTGCGCCGGATGCGCTGTCGAGGGCGTCCCGCACCGCATCGAACCGGTCGGGAAGAATGCCGAGATCGCTTACTTCGCAGCCGAGCGCCTCCAAAAGCGCCGTCACCATGAAGCGGTTGGAATCGTAAATGCCGCCCGGCGGCAGCGCCGCGCCGGGCTCGAACACCTCGTCGCCGCTCGAAAAAACCGCAACCTTGAGCGGCTGATAAACCGAGAGCGAGGTGAGGCCGACCGATGCGGCGAGGCCGATATCCTGCGGTTTCAAACGCCTGCCGGCGGCGAGGATGACGTCGCCGTTTTTGATGTCTTCCCCAGCGAAGCGGCGGTTGGCGCCAAGCTTGATGCCGGGCGGGATGACGACCACGCCATCCTGCTCGCGGCAATCTTCCTGCATCAGCACCGTATCCGGGCCCGGCGCGCCATCTTCGCCGCCCGGCATCGGCGCGCCGGTAAAGACCCGCAAGGCCATGCCGCGCTTAGCCGAATGGCCGAGCGGCCGGCCGGCAGGGATGCGCTCGCTCCACGGCAGTCGCGTATCCCCATCACTGTTGAGATCGTCGAAGTAAACCGCCCAGCCATCGACCGCCGCGTTGTCATGCGGCGGCACATCGCGCGTCGAAAGAACGTCACCCGCCAGCACGCGGCCATGCGCTTGGCTGAGGCTCACCTCCTCGGGCTGGGCGACGGTATGGGTGGTTTCGGCGAGGCGCGCCAAGGCGTCGGCAGCGGGCATCAACTCCCCGCCAAAGGCAAAACAATCGTCGCTCAACTGCGCCATCAGCGCTGCTCCAGAGGTTCGTGCCGGCGCCTGCCGCGATCCGCCCGGCCCGGGCTCAATTGGCAATGGGCCATGATAAAACCGGTAATCGCCGCTATGTCGTTCAAATCGAGCACCAGGATATCACGCTTTGCCGGCAACCCCGCCGGCCGGCCGCTATCGCTGGCGACAGCAACCACCCAGTCATCCTCGGCGGCGAGCAACGGCAACCCCGTTTCGGCGCGGTGAACTTCCAGTTTTGGGTGATCATGGCGTTTGAAGCCCTCGATCAACAGCAAATCGACATCCGAAAATTGTTCGTACAACGTCTCCAGCGGCGGCTCGGGCTCGCCCTGCAGCTCGTGCACCAGGGCCCAACACCGGTCAGAAACGTATAATACTTCATTCGCGCCAGCATCGCGCCATGCGGAAACCACATGGCCGGGGGCGAAGAGATCGAACTGGTGATGGGTGTATTTCATCGTCGCCACTTCAAGGCCGCGCGATGTGAGCTCGGGCAGCAAGCGGCGCAACAGCGTCGTCTTGCCGCTGCCGCTCCACCCGGCGATGCCGAATACCCGCATAGCGCCGCTCAATCGCCCGGCCGCGCGCGCGCCGGCAATTGGCGCCAGCCAGCGCGAATGTATAATCCTGCGCTCAGCCAGCTCAATATGGCAGCGAACCACAACAATATTTCTCCGGCCAACAGGAGAAAGATGAACAGGTACCCTAACAAATCGCCACTTCCGCTACTTCTGTCCGGATCCAAGAAAGACAAGAGGGTGGGTGCGAACAGCATGAGGATGATGGCGGCCATCTGGCTCGCCGTTTTCCATTTTCCGAGGCGGCTGACAGGCAGGCTGAAGCGGCCGGCCAATCCTACACGAAGGCCGAATATCAACAATTCGCGGCAGAGAATGGCAGCCACTGGGATCACCATCGAACCGTAGGGTATCGCAAAGAGCGTTGGCGCCTCGTCTTCGTAGCGGAGCGTCAACATGACCAAAGCCGAGGCGACGAGCAGCTTGTCGGCAATGGGGTCGAGGATGCGGCCGAATTCACTGGTCTGGTTCAAACGACGTGCCAGCCAGCCATCGAAATAATCGGTCATGGCGGCAAGGGCGAACACCCCGAGCGTCGCCCAGGCCGCAGCATTATTCGGCAAGTAAAAGAAGGCGACAAAGGGCGGCACCAAGGCAGTACGGCCGATAGTCAAAATGTTTGGCAGGTTCATCATGATGGCGTTTTATCGCGGCCGGGGAACTCTATCACGCTCATGAGTCGGCGTGGAAATGATCGTAGATCGCCCGCGCCAGCGCCGTAGAAATGCCCTCTACCCTCTCGAGATCGGACAATCCCGCCTGCGACACGCCGCGCGACGAGCCGAAATGGTGTAAGAGCGCCTTCTTGCGGCTCGGCCCAACGCCCTGGATGCCATCGAGCCGGGAGCGCGACACATTGCGCGCGCGGCGTGCGCGATGGGTGCCGATGGCGAAGCGGTGCGCTTCGTCGCGCAGGCGCTGAATGAAATAGAGCACCGGATCGCGCCGCTCTAACGATATCGCCTCGCGCTCGGGCAGGAAAATGCGCTCGAGGCCGGCATTTCTGTCCGGGCCCTTGGCGACCGCGGCGAGGGCGACATCGTCGACGCCGAGCTCGGCGAATACCTCCTGAGCGGCGCTGAGTTGGCCGGCGCCGCCATCGATCAACACCAGATCGGGCCAGGCGCCCTGGGCGCGCTCGGGGTCCTCCTTCAACAGCCGCGAAAAGCGGCGCGACAGCACTTCGCGCATCATGCCGTAATCGTCGCCGGCGGTGATGCCGCCTTCCGCCTTGGGCGCGCTATCGGAGCGAATATTGAACTTGCGGTAGGCCTTTTTCATAAACCCTTCGGGGCCGGCAGCGATCATCGCGCCGACCGCGTCAGTGCCGGAAATATGTGAGTTGTCATAGACTTCGATGCGCTCGGGCACGCCGTCCAGCGCCAGCTTGTCGGCGAGACCTTCGAGCATCTTGCGCTGCGCCGCACTTTCCGAGAAACGCCGCGCCAGGGCCTCGCGCGCATTGCGCTCCGCATCTTTCACCATATTCGCCTTGTCGCCCCGGCTCGGGCGGTGAATATGGACGCGCCGCTCGGCCTTCAGTGACAGCGCCTCTTCGATCAGCTCACGCTCTTCGATGTCCTGGTTGACCAGCACCAAGGGCGGCGCGGCGCGGTTGCTGTAGAACTGGCCGATAAATGCGCGCAGCACGTCCTGGGCGCTATCGTCTTTCTGGTGGCGCGGATAATAGGCCCGGTTGCCGTAATTCTGGCCGCTGCGGAAGAAGAAGATCTGCACGCAGGATTGCCCGCCGCTTTGATGTACCACCGCCACATCGGCATCCTTGAGGGCGTGCAAATTGATGCCTTGGCGCGCCTGGATATGGGCGAGCGCGCGGATGCGGTCGCGGTAGGCGGCGGCGGTCTCGAATTCGAGGTCTTCGCTGGCCGCGGTCATGCGCTCGGTGAGGCGCGCCTTGATGTGCTGGCTGCGCCCGGACAGGAATTCGCGCGCTTCATCGACCAGGGTGGCGTAGGCGGCTTCGCTGATGCGCCCGACGCAAGGCGCGGCGCAACGCTTGATTTGGTGCTGCAGACAGGGTCGCATGCGGCTGGCGAAGATCGAATCGGAGCACGAGCGCAGCGGAAAGGCGCGGTGCAAGGCATTGACCGTTTGGTTGACCGCGCCAGCCGAGGCGAAGGGGCCGAAATACTCCCCCGCCGCGCTTTTTGCGCCGCGGTATTTGGTGATGCGCGGATAGGCATGGCCGCCGGTGATCAGGATATAGGGAAATGATTTGTCGTCACGGAGCACGATATTGTAATGCGGCTTGAGGCGCTTGATGAGATTGCTTTCGAGCAGCAACGCCTCGACCTCGCTCTTGGTCGTCACCACCTCGACGCTGGCAGTGCCGGCGACCATGCGCTGAAGACGCCCAGACAGCGCCGCCGCGTTGACGTAGCTGGTGACCCGTTTCTTGAGGTTTTTCGCTTTGCCGACATAGAGCGGCTCGCCCGCCGCATCGAGCATACGGTAGACACCG
>PTKB01000108.1 GCA_002937555.1 Alphaproteobacteria bacterium MarineAlpha10_Bin2
TATCCGCCAGCATCCATTGCAGTCCTTGAAATTCGGCGATCGGCCGGCCAAATTGCTCGCGCTCCTGGGCGTAATCGAGGGCCAGGCGATAGGCGCCCTCGGCGATGCCGAGCGCCACCGTCGCGGCGCCGACGCGCTGGCCGTTATAGGCGGTCATCAAATCGGCGAAGCCTTTCTTCAACCGGCGCGGCGGCAGCACCAGCATATCGGCATCGACCGCCATGTCGTTCATGATGATTTCGCATTCCGGAATGCCGCGGAGCCTCATGGTCTGCTCACGCCGGCCCACCTCGAGGCCCTCCGTTTCGTCGCGTATTGCGATGAAGCCGCCGATGCCCTGTTCCTCGCCCTTTGAATCGAACACGCGGGCGAAGATCAGATGCAGGCGCGACACGCCGCCGCCGGTGATCCAGTGTTTCTTGCCGTTCAGCACATAGCCGTTGCCGCGTTGATCGGCGCGGCTCGTCATCTCCGTCGCAGCACTTCCTGCTTCGGGCTCGGTGATGCAAATCGCCGGCTTGTCGCCGTCCAGCACCAGCTCGGCGGCGCGCTTTTTCTGCGCCTCGCTGCCGTAAGTCATGATGATGCCGATGGCGCCCATATTGGCCTCGACGGAAATGCGCCCGGTAACGGCGCAGGCTTTGGCCAATTCCTCGACCACCAGGACCGTGTCGAGATAGTTCAAGCCCTGGCCGCCGAGCGCCTGCGGAATCGTCATGCCGAAGAACCCGGCATCCTTCAGGAGCGCGACATTGTCCCACGGGTAGGCTTCGCTGCGGTCGACTTCGGCGGCGCGCACCGCGATCTGCCCTTGCGCCAACTCGCGGGCGCGGGCTTGCAGATCCAACTGTTCGGGGCTGAGGTTAAAGTCCACGGGACAATCCCACCTTTTGCGTGCATTACAATTATGCCATGGTGCCGTCCGTCGCGTCCCCTCCGCAAGGATTCAATGGTGCAGAACGATTGTTTTGGCCTGGCCATGACGGCGGCAAGCCGCGAGGCCGTGGATCATTATGACGAGGCAGTGCGCGCTTATCTCGGCTTTCGCACCGATACGGGCGGCCATCTTAAGCAGGCCCTGGCGGCCGATGCCGGCCTCTTCATGGGCCATTGCATCCGCGGCTATTTCTTCAAGCTGTTCGCCGTGCCGGCGTTGGAGCAGAAAGCGCTGGAGGCCGCCGACAAAGCGCGCCAACTGGCGAAGGTGGTAAGCGCGCGCGAATGCGAGCATCTTGCGGCGCTCGACGCCTGGTGCGCCGGCGACATGATCGAATGCACGACCCGCTGGGAAGGCATACTGGTAGATTATCCACGCGATATCCTGGCGCTGCGCCTGGCCCATTTCTGCCATTTCTATGCCGGCGACAGCATCGCCATGCGCGATTCGCTGGCGCGCGTGATGCCGGCCTGGGAAGCGGGCGAGCCGGGCGCCGGCTTCGTGCACGGCATGTATGCCTTCGGCCTCGAGGAATGCGGCGATTACGCCGCCGCGCGGGCGATGGGAGAGGGCGCGGTGGCGGCCAATCCGGGCGATATTTGGGCCGTCCATGCCATCGCCCATGTGCATGAAATGGAAGGCCGGAGCAGCGACGGCATCGCCTGGCTGAAAGGCACCGAAGACGGTTGGAGCGGCTGCAGCAACTTCGCCTACCATGTCTGGTGGCACCGCGCGCTCTATCATTTCGAACTGGCGCAGTATGACGAGGTGCTCGGCCTCTATGACGCGCAAATCCGCGCCGACCAGTCGGAGGATTATCTCGATATCAGCAATGCCGTCGCCATGTTGTGGCGCCTCGAGAATGCCGGCGTCTCTGTAGACGCACGCTGGGAGGAACTTGCCGACAAGGCGGAAAAGCGTGCGCACGATCATCTGCTGGTATTCGCCGATCTGCATTTCGCTATCGCGCTCGCGGCGGCCGGGCGCGCTCGACGAGATGATCGCTTCGATGCGCGCCGCCAATTCCGGCGCCCGCACCACCCAGGAACAGTTGCTGAGCGAGGTCGGCGCGGCGTTGACGCAGGCGGTGCGCGCCTTATATCTCGGAGATTTCCATTTGGCGCTCGGTTTGCTATTGCCGCTGCGCTACCGCATCCGCGCCATCGGCGGCAGCCATGCGCAGCGCGATCTGTTCGCCCAGATGCTTATCACCGCGGCGCTGAAAAGCGGAAAATTCGCGCTTGCCCGGTCGTTCCTGCACGAGCGCACCGCCTTGAAGCCGAACAGCGCCCAAGCATGGAACTGGTTGGCAGTAGCGCTCGACGGCGAGGGCAATGCAAAAGACGCGGGCCGCGCCCGCCAGCGCGCCGAACGGCTGCTCGCCGCGTGACGATCAAGAAAGGCTATGCCGAGTGTTCGGCGGGCCAGATTCACTTTGCCTGGCCCTGTCACGGGGCTAGCGCCCCATATCGAAATATTCCGCATTAGGCCGCGCATCGACGGCGCTGGCGAGGCGGTTCGAGGCGTTGTAGAAACCGGTCACCTCGGCAATATCGAATATGTCCTCATCACTGAAACCGGCGCGCCGGAGCACCGCGCGGTCGCTTTCCTCTATCGCCGCAGGGGTTTCGCTCAGCTTCCAGGTAAAATCGAGCATGGCGCGCTGGCGCTTGGGTAGCTCGGCAGCACGGTAATTTGCCGCCAGCTGATCGCCAAGGCGCGCGTCACCGGAGAGCACCCGTACCGCCGCGCCGTGCGCGACCAGGCAGTAATGACAATGGTTCACCGAGGAAACCACCACCGCGATCATCTCGCGCTCAAGCCGCGTCAGGCCGGAATCGCCCAGCATCAGCTCATTGTTGTATTGGCGGAAATGTTCGAGCCGGCTCGGCCGCAAGGTGTAGGAGCGGAACACGTTGGGGACGAAGCCGATCTTCTCCTTGAACTTTGCGAACAGCGCTTTGATCGCCGGATCGAGGCGGCGCTGGTCGGGTAGCTTCAAGGCATGTACCGGGTTGGCCCGGGTTTTGCGGGGCACCATCTAGCCGCACTGGGCGCGGTGGAGCAGCAGATGATCCGCCAGCACCGAGGCCATCATCGCTTCGCCGACCGGCACAGCGCGGATGCCGACACAGGGATCGTGCCGGCCCTTGGTGGAAATTTCCGTATCCTCACCGGCGAGGTTTACCGTCTTGCGCGGCTTCAGAATCGAGCTGGTGGGCTTGACGGCGAAGCGCAGGCGGATGTCCTGGCCGGTCGAAATGCCGCCCAAAATACCGCCTGCATTGTTGGAGAGAAATTCCGGTTTGCCGTCAGCTCCGGCACGCATCTCATCGGCATTGTCCTCGCCGCTCAGCCGCGCGGCGGCGAATCCGGCGCCGATTTCGACGGCCTTCACGGCGTGAATGCTCATCATCGCGGCGGCGAGATCAGCGTCTAATTTGCCGTAATGCGGCGCGCCGAGGCCGACCGGCACGCCCGCCGCCTCAATTTCGATCACCGCGCCCACCGAAGAGCCGGCTTTGCGCACCTCGTCGAGATAGGCCTCCCAATCCGCCACCGCTTCACTGTCCGGGCACCAGAAATCATTGCCCTCGGTCGCCGCCCAATCCCAGCGCGCGCGGTCCACTTCTTTCTCGCCGAGGCTGACGAGCGCACCGCGAATGGCGATGTCGGGTCCGAGAATCTTGCGCGCCACCGCGCCGGCGGCGACGCGCATGGCGGTTTCGCGCGCGCTCTGCCGCCCGCCGCCGCGATGGTCGCGGATGCCGTATTTGGCCTGATAGGTGTAATCCGCATGGCCCGGGCGGAACTTGTCGCGGTTCTTGTCGTAATCGCCCGAGCGTGCATCTTCGTTCTGAATTTCAAGCGCGATCGGCGTGCCGGTGGTCAGGCCCTCGAAGGTGCCGGAGAGAATGGCGACGGTGTCGCTCTCTTTGCGCTGGGTGACGAAGCGCGATCGCCCGGGGCGGCGCTTGTCGAGATAGGGCTGGATATCGCTTTCATTCAGCGCGAGCCGCGGCGGCACCCCGTCGAGCACACAGCCGATCGCCGCCCCGTGACTTTCGCCCCAGGTCGTGACGCGAAACAAACGGCCGAAGCTGTTGAGCGACATGGGTTAAACCACCGAAATATCCGGCGCGTCCGGGTGTTTCATTCCAACGACATGGTAGCCGCAATCGACATGATGGACTTCGCCGGTGACGCCGGCTGAGAGATCGCTCAACAAATAGACGCCAGCGCCGCCGACTTCATCGATGGTGACGTTGCGCCGCAGCGGCGCGTTGAGCTCGTTCCATTTTAGAATGTAGCGGAAATCGCCGATGCCCGACGATGCCAGGGTCTTGATCGGCCCGGCAGAGATCGCGTTGACGCGGATTTTATCGGTGCCGAGATCGGCAGCGAGATAGCGCACACTCGCTTCCAGCGCCGCCTTGGCGACGCCCATGACATTGTAATGCGGCATCACCCGCTCGGCGCCGGCATAGGTGAGGGTCAACAGGCTGCCGCCGTCCGGCATCAGCGCCACCGCATGGCGGCACAGCGCCGTGAAGGAATAGCAGGAGACGGCGAGCGTCGAGGCGAAGTTTTCCGCCGAGGTATCGAGATAGCGGCCTTTCAGCTCTTCTTTGTCGGAGAAGGCGATGGCGTGGACAAGAAAATCGAGCCCGCCCCAGCGCGATTTGATTTCCCCAAACAGGGCTTCGATGCTCGCATCATCGGTCACGTCGCAAGGCAGAATGACGTCCGAGCCCACCGAACCGGCGAGCGGCAGGACGCGTTTTTTCAAGGCCTCGCCCTGATAGCTGAATGCCAGTTCCGCGCCATGGCCGGCGGTGGCGCGGGCGATGCCCCAAGCGAGCGAGCGCTCATTGGCGACGCCCATGATGAGCCCCCGCTTTCCTGCCATGAGCAGGTTTGAATCGTTCATGAAATCCCCGAGTTTGGCGTGTCCGAGAGGCCCGAATCCAAGCGCACGCATCCTACACCAAAGCGCTTGGCGGGCAAAACACCCGCGTCCCGCAATCGCCTTGCCCTGCCCGGGCCCGATCCCGTAACGTTCAGACACCAACGCATGAGGTTCGATATGGCACAAGACAGCGCCGCCTGGGCGGAGAATTTCCGCGAAGCCACCGAGAGCGATCCGGTAATTCAAAGCTACGCCAAATATTACACCTGCGACTTTCTCTTCGATATGGAGGAGCTGCGCGTCGGCGTCTCGATGCGCGACGGTCGGGTGCAAAAAATCGAAATCGATCCGCCGCCGCTAACGCCGCATCATTTCTCACTCCATGCCAGCGCCGAGACCTGGCGCAAGATGAGCCAAAAACACCCGCCGCCGTTTTTCCAGGGCATCTGGGCGGCGTCGGTGCGCGAGGATTTGCGCATCGAAGGCGATATCAAGGTGTTGATGCAGAATTTGCGCAATTTCACCGCCCAGTTCGAACTGCTACGCCAAACTGGCGTGCCGGTTTAGTGGATAGAATCAAGCGTATGGCTGCCATATGCTAGATTTTATCCACTAGGGAGGGAGGGCGCATGGCCAAGATATCCCCCGTTACCGGGCGTTACGTCACCTTCGAGGTCGACGGCCTCGAATACCGCGTGTTCTGGTGTGAGAACGGCCATGGCCCGCCGCTCGTCTGTCACCACACCGCCGCCACCCATAACCATCAATACCGCCATTTGCTGGAGGACGAGGATTTCACCTCGCGCTACCGCATCATCGCCTATGACATGGCGCGCCACGGCAAGTCGGACCCGCCGCGCAATGCCGAGTGGTGGAAAGAAGACTACCGCCTGACGGCGGATCATTTCGTCAATTTCGTCACCGCCTTTTGCGATGCCCTCGAACTGGAGAAGCCGATTTTCTTGGGCTCGTCCTTTTCGGGCTGCGTGGCGCTCCATCTGGCGCTGCGTTGCCCGGAGCGTTTCGGCGCCATCATCCCGCTGCAGGCGGCGGATTATGCACCTGGCTGGTGGCTCGATTGGTGGCGCCATCCGCACACCAACGCAGCACAAGTGTGCTCAAGCGGCGTGTGGGACATGATGGCGCCGATGTCGCCGGACGCTGAGCGCTGGCTCACCCTTTGGTACCACATGCAGGGCGCCGAAGTGCTCAAGGGCGATCTCTATTTCTATTCCATGGATCACGATCTGCGCGGCCGCCTGCACGAGATCGATACCGATAAATGCCCGATGGTGATGATGACGGGAAGCTATGATTTTCTCACCCCGCCGGCCGTCACCCAGGCGACGGCCGAGCAAGTGGCGGGCGCGGAATATATCGAGATGAAGAATCTCGGCCACTTCCCGATGAGCGAGAATTACCCGCTGTTCAAACCGTATCTCACTCAGGCGCTCGACATCATCGAACGCAAATTGGCGGCGTCGGTCAGTTGACGATGCGCCAGCTTCCGTCGGCCTGGCGGCAGGCGGTGCCGTAAGCCTGTTGGGTTTCGCCGCCGATGGTGACGGTTTGCTGATATTCCCGGCACGGCTGGCCCGAATCCGTGTAGGACGTGCGGGTCGGCGTGATGGTGCCGCTGTTGCCGCTGTCGGGATTGTTCCAGGTGCTGCTTTGGCCGGTCGGGTTGGTCTCAAGCGCCTGATCGGCGGTGCGCTCGGCATAGAGCTGGTCCGCCTTGTCGAGGGACTTACCGACTTCAGAGCCGATAAAGAAGCCGAGGAGGGCGCCGACCGCAGTCGCCGCAAGCTGACCCGAGCCGCTGCCGATCTGCGCGCCGGCCAGGCCACCCAATGCGGCGCCGCCAAGCGATCCGAGTGTTTCCTTATCGCCGGCGTTTTGGCTACAGGCGCCGAGCCCGACCATGCCGGCCAGAGCGATGCCGAGGGCTGCATTTCTCACAAGTTTCATGATCCAGTCTCCAATTTACGGTATTCCTCGCGCCGCATTGTCGCGCGTCACGTCTTAGCTATGGCAACAATACAGGTAAAATTAGCGAATTTCTGGATATAGCAATAAATTGTGACGAATTTATGTATTCGTGATCACAATATGCCCCACGAGCGTTTCCGCCCTCGCGGCGATAGGGCGTTAAAACAAAACAATAAAACGGAAGAAACCGGTATGCCGATACGAGAGGACAAAGGCCCCTTCGAACTCTTCGCGGAATGGTATGAGGCGGCGGCGAATAGCGGATTGGACGAGCCGACGGCGGTCAATCTGGCGACGGCGGACGCAGCCGGGCGTCCCAGTACGCGTATGGTTCTCTTGAAGGGCTATGACGAGAGCGGCTTCGTCTTCTACACCAACACCCAGAGCCGCAAGGGAAGCCAGCTCGACGCTAACCCGTTTGCCGCGATGTGTTTTTACTGGATGCCGCTCGGCCGCCAGGTACGTATCGAGGGGCCGGTTTCGCCGGTCGCAGCGGAAGAAGCAGACGCCTATTTCGCCTCGCGCCACAAAGACAGCCAGATCGGCGCCTGGGCGTCGAAGCAATCGGCGCCCTTGGAAGGCAGGTTGGCCCTCGAAAAGCGGGTGGCCAAATACGTCCTCAAATTCGGTCTCGGCAAAGTGCCGCGCCCGGACTTCTGGTCGGGCTATCGCCTGGCGCCGGAGCGCATCGAATTCTGGCAGCACCGCCGGTCGCGCCTGCATGAGCGGCTGTTGTTCGAGCGCAGTGAGGCGGGCTGGGACACACAGCGACTCTTTCCTTAATCGCCGCACGCGCTATCGCGCTAAACTGGGCGCATGACAGCCGGCCCGATAACGAGCGACCATGCCAAGCGGCTCATGCGGCGCGCAACGACGGCTGCCGTTTGCGTCGCGCTGCTGCTGATCGCCGTCAAGCTTGCCGCCTGGCTGGTTACCGATTCCGTCAGCCTGTTGTCGTCGCTGGCCGATTCGGCAATGGATGCGCTGGCCTCGCTGGTCAATCTGCTCGCCGTGCGCCATGCCCTGCAACCCGCTGATTCGGAACATAGATTCGGCCATGGCAAGGCGGAGCCCCTGGCCGGGTTGGGGCAGGCGGCGCTCATCAGCGCGTCGGGCATCTATCTCATCGTCGAGGCGGTAGAGCGCCTGATCACACCGCGCGCCATCGAACAGGGCGCCTTCGGGCTCGGTGTGATGGCGTTTTCGATTGCCGTTACCAGCGCCTTGGTGGCCTATCAGCGCTCCGTCGTCAGGCGTACCGATTCGCTGGCGATTCGCGCCGATTCGGTGCATTACGCCACCGACATCCTGGTCAATGCCGGCGTCATCGTCTCGCTTCTGCTGGTGATGTTCCTCGAATGGAACGCCGCCGATCCGATCGTCGCGCTGATCATCGCCGGATTTATTATCTACAGCGCCTTCCGCATCGCGCGCGAATCGCTCAACCATCTGATGGACCGCGAACTGCCCGACGCCGATCGCGATCGCATCAAGCAAATTGCGCTCGGCCACCCGGCGGTGATCGATTGCCACGATCTGAAAACCCGCGCCGCCGGCCTCAACAGTTTTATCCAGTTCCATATTTCGATGGATGGCGGTCTCACCCTCGACGACGCCCATGTCATTTCCGACGCGGTGGAGCTGGACATTCTCGCCGCCTTCCCCAACGCCGAAGTGATCATCTACGCCGATCCCGAAGGCGTCGAAGAACCGCGCCAGGAATTTTAGCGGAGCAGGTCGATAGCGCGCCCTCAATGAGACTCAGCGGAAAAAAAACGATCGTGACAGGAGCGGCCTCAGGCATCGGCCGCGAGACAGACGGCGACGCGCTTCGCCGCGGAAGGCGCCGCGGTGGTTTGCGCCGATCTCGATGGCGACGG
>PTKB01000109.1 GCA_002937555.1 Alphaproteobacteria bacterium MarineAlpha10_Bin2
CGATATGCGCACTCGGAGACGCGGCGGCGTGGCCGGTTCAAGGTCTGATCCGGCATTTTCGCGACGAGTTGGAACAGCGCATTCTGGCGCGCCACGGCATCCCGCAAGATGCCGGCGCGCCGCGGGCCGCATAAGGAATTTGGGCGATGCCGAAACTGACAATCGACGGCGTTGAGATTGAGGTCGAGGACGGCTGGACCGTTTTGCAAGCCTGCGAGCAGGCCGGAGCCGAGGTGCCGCGCTTCTGCTATCACGACCGCCTGTCGATCGCCGGCAATTGCCGCATGTGCCTGGTCGGCATGGAGAAGTCGCCCAAGCCCATCGCCTCCTGCGCGATGCCGGCGGGCGAGGGGATGGTGATCCACACCAACACGCCCGAGGTCAAAAAGGCGCGTGAAGGGGTGATGGAGTTTCTGCTCATCAACCATCCGCTGGATTGCCCGATTTGCGATCAGGGCGGCGAGTGCGATTTGCAGGATCAGGCGATGGCCTATGGCCGCCATTTCAGCCGTTTCAACGAACATAAGCGGGCGGTCAAGGACAAGGATGTCGGACCGCTGATCGAAACCATCATGACCCGTTGCATTCATTGCACGCGCTGCATCCGTTTCGCCGACGAAATCGCCGGCGTCGAGGAATTTGGCGCCGTGTTCCGCGGCGAGCATATGGAGATCGGCACCTACGTGGAGAAGGCTGTATCTTCCGAACTCTCCGGCAATATGATCGATCTATGCCCGGTCGGCGCGTTGACCTCGAAGCCCTTCGCCTTCACCGCGCGCTCGTGGGAATTGCGCAAGACCGAGAGCATCGACGTGCATGACGCGGTCGGCTCTAACATTCGCATCGATGCGCGCGGCGGCGAAGTGATGCGCATCGTGCCGCGCCTCAACGAAGACGTGAACGAAGAATGGATCTCCGACAAATCCCGCTTCGCCTGCGATGGCCTGAAGAAGCGCCGCTTGGACCGCTGCTATGTGCGCAAGAATGGCAAACTGGAAGAAACGGATTGGCCCGAAGCGTTTGACGCCATTGCTAAGGCGCTCCAGGGCCGCGCCGGAGACCAGATTGCCGCCATTGCCGGCGACCTTGCCGATTGCGAGGCCATGACGGCGCTCAAGGATTTGATGCAGAATCTGGGCTCGGCGAACTTCGATTGCCGCCAGGACGGCGCCAAACTCGGCGGCGCCCGGGCGGGCTATTTGTTCAATACTTCGATCGCCGGAATCGAAGACGCCGATGCGATCTTGATAATAGGCGCGGATCCGCGCTGGGAAGCATCCCTGGTCAATGCGCGAATCCGCAAGCGTTGGCGGCAAGGCGGCCTTAAGGTTGGCGTCATCGGCCCGCGCCGCGATCTCACTTTCCCATACGATCATCTTGGCGCCGGTCCCGAGACACTTGGCCAAATCGCCGCTGGAAATTCCGAATTCTGCCAGTCTCTCAAAGCTGCCGAGCGGCCTATGCTGATCGTCGGACCGGGTGCAGTGGCGCGCGCCGACGTCGCTGCTGTCTTGGCCACCGCCCGTGCCGTGGCGGAAGAATACGGCATGGTGAAAGACGGCTGGAACGGCTTTAACGTCCTACATCGCGCGGCCTCTCGTGTTGGCGGTCTCGATCTCGGCTTTATCCCGGGTGATGGCGGGCGCGATGTTGCCGCCATTCTTGAGGGCGCCGAAAGCGGCGCGGTCAAGTTTGTCTGGCTACTCGGCGCCGACGAAATCGAGATGGCGCGCTTGAACAGCGCTTTCACCGTCTATCAGGGACATCATGGCGATGCCGGTGCCGCGGCTGCGGACGTAATCCTACCGGGCGCCGCCTACACGGAGAAATACGCCACCTTCGTAAATTTGGAAGGGCGCGCGCAACGGGCATACAGGGCGGTGTATCCCCCGGGCGAGGCGCGAGAAGACTGGACGATCTTGCGCGCGTTTTCCGAATTGACCGGCAAGACATTACCTTACGATACGCTCGAATCTCTGCGCGCACGCATGGCCGAAATTGCTCTAACATTCTGTGCCACCAATCAAGTCACACCGGCGGAGTGGCAAGAATTCGGCACAGCCGGCGATATGTCGGGCGATGCTTTTTCCAGCCCGGTCGAAGATTTTTATACGACCGATGTGATCGCGCGTGCGTCGAACACCATGGCCGAATGCAGTGCTCTGTTCGTTGCCGGCGAAGAGGGGAAGACGGGCACCGATGGCTGAGTCCAACTTTTGGGTGGATTACATCCTGCCGCTGCTGCTGATCGTCGGCTATATCGCCGCGATCATCGTGCCGGTCTTGCTCGTCGTCGCCTTGGTCACCTATGGCGAGCGCAAGATCTGGGCGGCCATGCAGTTCCGCAAAGGGCCGAATGTGGTCGGGCCGTTTGGCCTGTTCCAGCCGCTCGCCGACGGCCTGAAACTGCTGATGAAGGAAACCATTATTCCGACCGGCGCCAACCGCGTCCTCTTCATCATGGCGCCGATGATCATGTTTGCGCTCGGTCTCATTGGCTGGGCGGTCATCCCCTTCGATGCCCACCTGGTGCTGGCCGATATCAATGTAGGCATCCTCTATCTGTTCGCCGTGTCCTCGCTTGGCGTCTACGGCATCATCATCGCCGGCTGGGCAAGCAATTCGAAATACGGCTTTCTCGGCGCCTTGCGCTCGGCGGCACAGATGGTTTCCTACGAGGTGTCCATCGGTTTCGTTCTGGTCACCGTGATGCTTGCGGCGGGCTCGCTCAACTTGAGAGACATCGTCGAAGCGCAGAAAGGGCTCTGGTTTTTCATTCCGCTGGCGCCGATGTTCGTCATCTATATTATCTCCGCGCTCGCCGAGACCAACCGGACGCCGTTCGATCTGCCCGAAGCGGAGGGCGAACTGGTCGCCGGTTATCAGGTCGAATATTCGGCCATGACCTGGGCGCTCTTTATGCTCGGCGAATACGCCAACATCGTATTGCTGAGCGGGCTCTGCGTCGTGCTGTTCCTTGGCGGCTGGTTGCCGCCGTTCCATGTCGAACCCTTCATCTGGATACCGGGGTTCATCTGGTTCATCGTCAAAACCGCGCTGGTGATCTTTATCTTCACCTGGGTGCGCGCCACCATGCCGCGCTACCGCTACGACCAGCTCATGCGCTTGGGATGGAAAGTTTTCTTGCCGGCGTCCCTGGCTTGGGTGGTCATCACCGCCGGCGCCATGCATCTATTCGGATGGATGCCGCAATGAGCGGGAAAGGGTAATCATGTCGTTCATCGAGCAATCGACGAAATCGCTTTTCCTGAGCGAGTTGGTGAAGGGAATGACCATCACCTTCCGCCAGATGTTCCGCCCCAAGGCGACCGTCAACTACCCCTATGAACGCGGACCGATCAGCGCGCGCTTTCGCGGCGAACATGCGCTCCGGCGCTATCCCAACGGCGAGGAGCGCTGCATTGCCTGCAAGCTGTGCGAAGCGATTTGCCCGGCCCAGGCCATCACCATCGAGGCCGAGCCGCGCGAAGACGGCAGCCGACGCACGACGCGCTACGACATCGATATGGTGAAATGCATCTATTGCGGCTTTTGCGAGGAAGCCTGCCCGGTTGACGCCATCGTCGAAGGCCCAAATTTTGAGTTCGCCGCCGAGACGCGCGAAGAACTGCTCTACAACAAACAGAAGCTTTTGGACAATGGCGAGCGCTGGGAAAGCGAAATCGAAGCCAACCTTGCGTCCGAAGCGCCCTATCGGTGAGGAACATCGGCGGCTGAAGCCGAGAGATCCTATGAATTCATGATTATCGAGACAATTGTATTCTACGTTCTCGCCGTGGTGACCATCGCTGCGGGCGTGATGGTTATTGCCTCGCGCAACCCAGTGCAGTCGGTGTTGTTCCTGATCTTGGCGTTTTTCAATTCGGCCGGCCTGTTCGTGTTGTTGGGCGCCGAATTCCTGGCGATGATTTTGATTATTGTCTATGTCGGCGCTGTCGCGGTGTTGTTCCTGTTCGTCGTCATGATGCTCGATATCAATTTCTCCGAGCTGCGTGCCGGCTTCCTGCAATATCTCCCGATCGGCGCTATCGTCGGAATTATTCTGCTCGCCGAGCTGATATTGGTGTTCGTCACCGGCGCCATCGATATCCATGTGCCCGATGTTCTCGCGGTCGCCACACCGGCGCCAGAGGAGGTGAGCAACACGCGCGCCTTGGGCAATATTCTCTACACCCGATATGCCTATTTGTTCCAAGGCGCGGGCTTTATCCTTTTGGTCGCCATGGTCGGCGCGATTGTGCTCACCCATCGCCGGCGCGTCGAAGTCCGGCGTCAGAAAATCGCCGATCAAGTGGCGCGCGATCCGAAGGCGGCCGTGGTTCTCAAAGATGTCAAATCAGGCGAGGAGGGGTCATGGAAATCGGACTGACCCATTATCTGACCGTTGCCGCCATCCTGTTTACGCTCGGCGTGTTCGGCATATTTCTCAACCGCAAGAACGTCATCATCATCATGATGTCGATCGAGCTGATGCTGCTGGCGGTCAACATCAATTTCGTCGCCTTCTCAGTTTTCCTCAACGATATGGCGGGCCAGGTATTCGCCATGCTCGTCCTCACCGTGGCCGCCGCTGAAGCGGCCATCGGTCTCGCCATACTCGTCGTCTATTTCCGCAATCGCGGCTCTATCGCGGTTGAGGACGTCAATGTCATGAAGGGTTAACCCCTCGTGCTGCTTTACGTCGCTCCCGTATTTCTGCCGCTGATCGGCGCCGCGATAACCGGCCTCTTTGGCCGTGCGCTCGGCGACCGGCCGTCGCAAATTATCTCCTGCGGGGCGATGGGCTTGGCGGCGCTGGCGTCGATCTTCGTCTTCAACAATGTGGTGATGCAGGGCGAGGTCCAGCACATATACCTGTTCAACTGGATGACCTCGGGCACGTTCCAGGCCGATTGGGCGCTCCGGATCGACGAATTGACGGCGATGATGGTGTTCACCGTCTCAATCGTGTCGTTTCTGATCCATGTCTATTCGATCGGCTACATGTCGCATGATTCGAGCATCCCGCGGTTTTTCTCCTACCTGTCGTTGTTCACCTTCTTCATGCTGGCGCTCGTCACCTCGGACAATTTCCTCCAGCTCTATTTCGGCTGGGAGGGTGTCGGCCTGGTGTCCTACCTGCTAATCGGCTTTTGGTATAAGCGCCCCTCCGCCAATGCGGCGGCGATTAAGGCGTTCGTCGTCAACCGGGTCGGAGATTTCGGCTTTGGCCTCGGCATATTGGCGATTTATCTCGCCTTCGACTCGGTCAGTTTCGACACGGTGTTTGCCGCGGCGCCTAATCTGGCCGGCTCGGAGTTCGATTTTCTCGGCCATAACTTCGACGTCTTGACCGTCATCTGCATTCTGCTCTTCGTCGGCGCTATGGGAAAATCGGCGCAGTTCCTGCTCCACACTTGGCTGCCTGACGCGATGGAAGGCCCGACGCCGGTTTCCGCTCTCATCCATGCAGCGACCATGGTAACGGCCGGAGTTTTCCTGGTGGCGCGCTGCTCGCCGCTGTTCGAATATGCGCCGATCGCCCTTGCCGTCGTCACCTTCGTCGGCGCCACCACGGCGATATTTGCCGCCACCATCGCCATCACGCAAAACGATATCAAGCGGGTGATCGCCTATTCGACCTGTAGCCAGCTCGGCTACATGTTCTTTGCCTGCGGCGTATCGGCTTATTCGGCCGGCATGTTCCATCTGACCACGCACGCCTTCTTCAAGGCGCTTCTCTTCCTCGGCGCCGGCTCGGTGATTCACGCCATGTCCGACGAGCAGGACATGCGTAAGATGGGCGGCATCTGGAAAGCCATCCCGCTCACTTATTTGCTGATGTGGATCGGCAGCCTGGCGTTGGCCGGCGTGCCGTTTTTCTCTGGCTTTTTCTCCAAGGACATCATCCTCGAATCCGCCTTCGCGGCATCGACCGGTTTGGGCCATTACGCCTTTGCTGCCGGCATTGCCGCCGCCGTTCTCACGGCGCTCTATTCCTGGCGACTCATCATCCTGACCTTCCACGGCAAGCCGCGCGCCGATGAAAAGGTGATGGCGCATGTCCATGAATCGCCGCCGATCATGACCGTGCCGCTTATTCTGTTGGCCGTCGGCGCCATCGTGTCCGGTTATCTGTTGCTGCCCATGGTCGGCGCGCATTCGGATTTCTGGGGCACGTCGATTCTCGTATTGCCGCACCACCACGCACTCGAAGGCGCGCACCATGTCGATTTCTGGGTGAAAGCGCTACCAACCATCGTTGCCGTGATCGGTATCTTGGCGGCCTATTTCCTCTTCATGGCCAAACCGCACCTGCCCGGCCTACTCGCGGAACGCATGCGGCCGCTCTATCTGTTCTCATTCAACAAATGGTATTTCGACGAGTTCTACGACTGGGCGTTCGTGCGGCCGGCCAAATATCTCGGCCATGGCCTGTGGAAACAAGGCGACGGCGGCGTCATAGATGGCATCGGCCCCGACGGCGTCGCAGCGGCGGCAGCCGCCGTCGCGCGGCGAGGGGCGAGGGGATAGTGGCTGTGTTGATTATCGCGCAAAAATCCCCAAAAAATACCACACCTTCTTGCAGCCTTCTTGCAGGGTGCACGACGTAGGAGTGAAGAATCGCAGGCTTCTTTTGTTGAGAGGACGTTTCTTAAAGCATATTATACTTTAAGAGACAAGGGGGCTCCATGACTGACACCCTCTCGCCCCTGATCGCCGACCGCTCCGAGTTGCTTGGGCAGATCTGCGAACTCGGCGACTTCCAGCCCGGTTCCATCACCAACGCCACCCGGCGCTGCGGAAAGCCAAGTTGCCATTGCACCAAACCCGACCATCCCGGCCACGGCCCGCATTTTCAGCTCACCCAGAAGATCAATCGCAAGACGGCCACGCAGAATCTACCCTCTCCGGCAGCTGTCCGCAAGGCCCAAAGCGAGATCGCTGAGTACCGCAAGTTCCGGGCCTTGGTCGATGAGTTGGTTGCTGTCAACCGCAGGATCTGCCGTCTGCGTCCCGTCAAACAGAGCGCACAGCCCGAACAGGCTGCCCAGGAAAAAAAACGGCCGAGGCGATCCGCCAAGAAGTCACACGCGAACTAGACCAACTGTTGCGCGTGATCTTCAAGGGCCGCCACAAGACGGGCCATCTCGATCTGGAAGCCATCGAGATGGCGGTGCGCTCGGCCATGCATCAGGCCGGGGCAGCGGCCTTGGCCGAACTGCTGCGATTCCCAGCCCCGGCCGACGATCAACGCAGCGTTCCTTGTTCTTGCGGTCATCAGGCGCACTACAGGGAGTTGCGCTCCAAGCCGCTTTTCACCGCAGTGGGCGAAGTGAGAGTCTGGCGCCCCTACTACCTGTGCCCGCACTGCCATAACGGTCAGTTCCCGGCCGATGTCGAGTTGGATGTAGAGAACACCGAACTATCTCCCGGCGTGCGACGCATGCTGGCGAGCGTGGGCCAGGACGCGCCCTTCGATCAGGGGCGCCAGCAGATGAAACTGCTGGCCGACCTGGAGCTGACCACCAAAGCCGTGGAGCGGACGGCAGAGGCCATAGGAGAGGATATCGCCGTCCGCGAGCAAGAACAGATCCAACGCGCCATGCAGTTGGATCTACCCCTGGTGGTGGGCGAGCCGATTCCGATCTTGTATGTGGAGATGGATGGAACGGGCGTGCCGGTGGTGAAATCGGAAACCGTCGGGCGCCAGGGTAAGAGGGAAGGTCAACCAGCCCCTACGCGGGAGGCCAAGTTGGGATGTGTGTTCACCCAAACGAAATGGGACCAGGAGGGGTACGCAATCCCGATTCCACCAGCTATAGCGGCGCCATCGAAACCGCGCAAGAGTTCGGCAAACGGATCTATTGGGAAGCCTGGAAGCGCGGCTGGAGCCGGGCGGAAAAGAAGGTCGTGCTCGGCGATGGCGCCGAATGGATCTGGAACCTCGCGCAGCAGTATTTCCCCGGCGCGATTCAGATTGTTGATCTTTATCACGCCCGCCAACGCTTGTGGGCCCTGGCGCGCAAACTGTATCCGAACCAGGAGGCGGAGCAGAGACGCTGGATGATGATTCACCAGGACATGCTGGATGAGGGCAAGATCGAGAACCTCGTGTCCGCTCTCGGTTCCATCGAGACCGGCCGCGTCGAGATCACTGAAGAGATTCGAAACAAGTCGGCATACTTTGCAACGCATGCCGAGCGTATGCGCTACCCTGAGTTCCGCCGACAACATTTGTTCGTGGGCTCGGGTGTGATCGAGGCAGGATGCAAGACCGTCATCGGTTCTCGCTGCAAGCAGTCAGGCATGTTCTGGACCGTTCGCGGGGCGAACGCTATTCTGGCCTTGCGCTGCTGTCAATTCGATGGCCGGTTTGAGGACTACTGGGAGGCGCGCCGGGCTTGACTTCCACTTCTACGTCGCACACCCTCCCCGGCCGTCACAACGTCCGCGCCAGCTCGACTGCTTTCAACAGCGCCCGCGCCTTATTCATCGTTTCATCCCATTCGCGTTCTGGCTGTGAAGCAGCCACGATGCCGGCTCCGACTTGCAGGTAAGCCTTCTTGTCGCGAACGACCATCGTACGGATCGCGATGCAGGAGTTGAGGTTGCCCGAGAAGTCGAGGTACATCACGCTGCCCGAGTAAACCCCTCGGCTGTAAGGTTCCAACTCGGCAATGATCTCCATG